>JAEYTU010000683.1 GCA_023433825.1 Planctomycetota bacterium | reverse complement strand
CTCCGACGCTCGAAGGCACGCACGCCGACGTCGTCGTCGTCGTCGCGCCCGACCTGCCGCTCGCCGCGCGCCGTGCGATCGTCGCCGCATGCGCCCGTGCCGGCGTCGCCGTGCACTGCGTCGACGCCGACACGCCCGAGGCCGCGCTCCTCGCGCGCAGCAGCCGTGCGGTCCTGGTCCAACCCGGCGTCGCCGGCCCCCCGCGCACGCCGCCGTTGGACGATCCGGAGCTGCCCGACGTGACCTTCGTGTGGCGTCCCGAAGTGGGACCGGTCGGCGTCGTCAAGCCGGCGCACGGCGCGTTCACGATGCGCGTCGTGACTCCGCTCGGTGCGGTCCGGCAGACCGTCGACGACCCGCGCCTCGGCATCGTGCTGATCGGCGCGGCACAGCGCGAGCTGCGCGAACGTCTCGACGGCGTGCCCGCGGGCGCGCACGTGCTGATGCGCGTCGAGGGTCCGCTCGGTCACGCGACGGCCTGGCAATCGCTCGCAGTGCAGCCATGATGCGGCAGACTTCCACCGGCATGTCCGCCCCGACCGACGCAACGCCCCGGAGCGGGCTCAGCACCGAACTTCCGTTCACCGACCGGCAGTTGCTGGCGCTGGTCGCGATCACGCTGCTCGCGGCGATGCTGCGGCTGTACCGACTCGACGAGTGGTCGCTGTGGGTCGACGAGGCGCACACGTTCCGCGACGTGTTGAAGACCGACGACGAGTTCTGGCGGTCGGAGAACGCGCGGTACCCGCTGTCGTACTTGGTGCTCCGATGGCTGCACCCGGTGCTGCCGTCGATCGGCGAAGGGTGGCTCCGGCTGCCGTTCGCGTTCTTCGGGATCCTGTCGATCCCGGCACTCGCGCTGGTCGGGCGGCACTTCGTCGGCCGCGGCGCGGCGCTGCTCGCGGCGGCGCTGCTCGCCGTCCACCCGTGGCACATCTACTGGAGCCAGAACGCGCGCTCGTACTCGATGGTGCTGCTGTTCGGGCTGATGTCGGCCGGCGCGTTCTACGTCGGCTGGAAGCGTCGGTCGTTCTGGTTGCTCGGTGGCGGCGTCGTCAGCCTGGTGCTCGCCGGGCTCTGTCACCCGTCGGCGTTCCTGCTGCTCGGCGGGTTCCTCGGTTTCGTCGTGCTGCGCGGCCGGCGCGATCGGCAGCGCCGCGGTGTCGAACGCTGGCTGCCGATGGCGATCCTCGGATTGCTGCTGGTCCTGACGCCGATCCTGTTGCCGCTCGTCGAGGTGTTCCAGCGGAACAAGCCCGACTTCTCGCTGACACACCTGCTGCAGACGATGGTGTTCTTCGTCCGCGTCCCGATCCTCGTCGCGGCGTTCGGCGGCGTGCTGTGGTTGTTCGACCGCGGCGACCCGGCCGCGATCTTCCTCGCCTGCTGGACCGTCGTGCCGACGGTCGCGCTCGCGTTCGCGTCGTCGTTCATCTTCAAGACGACGGCGCAGTACGCGTTCTACACACTGCCGGCGTTTCTGCTGCTCGCGGCGTTGACCGTGCGCATGCTGATGGACCGGATCCAGGGCGTCGGCTTGCGCGGTGTCACGATGCGGCTCGTGCCGTTCGGCATCGTGTTCCTCGACATGCTCGGACCGGCGTGGCTGTACTACGCGCGGCAGCACGGCGACCGGCCGATGTGGCGCGACGCGTCGCACTACGTGCAGCGCGAAGGACGCGGCCGCGTGCGCGTGCTGAGCACGAACGGACCCTCGCTCTCGTACTACCTGAACTTGAAGGGACTCGTCCGTCGCGGCGACGGCGAGCCGATCGACGTCGTCGGGATCGCGCGCGACAAGTTCGACGACGCCGGCGGTGCCGATCACTACTTCGCGTCGCAGGCCGAGAGCGCGGTGCGCGACGGGATCGATCTGTGGGTCGTCGTCTCGGATCCCGAACTCGCCGAGATGGATCCGGGGTCGCTCGGCGGCAGCTATCTGCGCCGGAACTACCACCAGGTCCGCAACTACCCGAACTGGCTCGGACCGAAGGACATGACGGTCTCGGTCTACCGGTTCAAGGCACCGGATCCTCCCCGGGTTCGGTGAACGGGTGGCAGCGGATCAGCCTGCGGAACGTCAGCCACGTTCCGCGGAACGCGCCATGTCTGCGCAGCGCCTCCATCGCGTAGGCCGAGCACGTCGGCACGAAGCGGCACGTCGGCGGCTTCAGCGGCGACAGCAGTCGTCGGTACAGCCAGACGAGCGCCAACAGCGGCCACTTCACCGCCGGCGTTCCGAACGCGGGGGCCGCTCGCGCAGCTTGCCGACCAACGCGACGAGTTCGGCGCGCAGTTCGTCGAGCACGAAGCGTTCGACCTCCGGACGGGGGATCAGCACGACGTCGAACTGACCGCGCAGCCGGTGGCGTTCGTGGCGAAACGCTTCGCGCAGCAGCCGTTTGATCTTGTTGCGGCGGACGGCTGGGCCGTTGTCCTTCGAGACCGACAGGCCGACGCGGAAGCCAGGGCTGCGGCGATGCAGCCCGACGACCGTCATCAGGCGACCGCGCGCGCGGTCGCCGCGTCCGTAGACGAGTCGGAAGTCGCGGGCCGTGACGAGCCGACAGCAGCGCGGCAACCGCAGGCCGGTGACGAGCGCCGGGTCACCGTTCCTGGATGGCCTTGAGGGCATTGGTGACGTTCGCGTTCCCCTGCGGCAGGCGCGTCGTCGCGAGGAAACGTTCGTAGTCGCGACGCGCGTCGCTCGTTCGACCGAGACGCTGCAGGCAGCGTGCGCGGTTGTAGTAGTCGTCGCTGCGCGTCGGGTCCTTCAGCAGCACCTGATCGAGTTCGGCGACGGCGGCTTCGTGGTTGCCGTGCTTGTAGTGAAGGTTCGCGAGGTAGGCGCGCACGTCGATCTCGAGGTCGGTCAACTGCTGAAGCTGCATCCCGCTCCACGACTCGAACGCCGCGTCCGACGTCTGCTCGAAGCGCTGCTGCCAGTTCGCCTGAAACTTCGCGTTGATCTCGAGCATCTTCGTTCCGGATGCGATCGCGTCCTCGTAGCGCCCCTGCATCCCGGCCGTCTGCATCAGGTGGTAGTGCGCGAGCTGCAGCTCGTCCTCCCGCGCGACGAGGACGCGCAGCGCGGCCTCGGTCTTCTGGAATCGCGCGCGCGCCAGTTGAAGGTGCTCGGTGATCCGCGCCTCCTTCGTCGTCCGTTCGAGCGGCTCGGCGCGTTCCAACTCCTCGCGCAGCGTCAGCACCTGCTCCTGATGCCGCAGCGCGAAGCGCTGATGGATCAGCGCGTAGCCGATCAGCACCGGCGGCGCGTGCTGCTCGGGCGAACGCATCGCATAGACCTCTTCGAACAGCTTCTCGGTCTGTTCGGCGCCCTGACGGTCCCCGGTCGTCGTCCGCAGGTAGCACCAGGCACGGACGGTCTTCAGCCGGTAGTTCTCGGGGTCGATCTCGAGGCCGCGGCGGACCTGATCGAGGCACTGGTTGAAGCGGCCGCCTTCGTAGTAGGTCAGCGCGTTGCGCGTGTGCGCGGCGATGCGATCGCGCTCCTCCGTCGACAGACCGAAGATGCCGCAGGACGCCAGCAAGGCCACTGGCAAGAGAACCACTGGGATTCGCATCAGGAGATCGGTCGGGCGTCGGTTCTGGGGCGGAAGGCGGAGGGTTGTAGCGGGGTGCTCGGATCGAGGCCAGGGCACCTCGGGCGTGCCCGTGGCAATGCGCACCGCGATCGTCGATCGTCCGACGGAATGTCCCTCCTCGCTCGCGCAACGGTCGCGTTGGCCGTGCTGTGTGTGCCGTCGCTCGCGGCGCAGATTCCCGCCGATCGCTCGTTCGCGTTCGACCACTGGCATGATCGACTCGCAGCGCTGCGGCGCGAAGACGGCCGGCACGGAACGTTCGGTCCGGTCGGGCGGCGCCTGTGGATCACCCGTAGCGAACCGGTGCCAGGGCTGGTCGGACACGCGCACTTCCTGCACCACACGCCGGAGCTGCGCGATCCGTTGCGCATCACGTTGCGCGACGAGGCTGGTCGCGACGTCGCGTTGCGGACCGAGATGCACGCGTGGGAACCGACGCACGGCGACGTCAGGTGGGCCGGACTCGGGAACGGCGTGATCGCGCGGCGCTGGATCACCGACGACGACGTCTACGTCGAGCGGCTGACCGTGCACGGCCCGGCGCGCTTTCGCGTCGGCATCGATGCGCCGTGGACGCCACACTCGGATGCGCCGGCGCACTCGTTCGCGTCGCTGCGGCTGTCGGACTTCGCCGACGTCGACCTCCGCAGCGACGCCTCGCTGCGGATCGGTGCGCTCGACGCGCCGGTCTGGATCGAAGGCGAGGCGTTCACGCGCCAGACCGGGTCGCAGGGACTCGATCGGAAGGCGTCGGCGTCCGGTGGACACGTCCTCGGGAACGAGTTCGGCGCGAAGGCCGGCCACACGGCGACGTGGCGGTTCGTCGTCGCCGCAGCCGGGCCGCAGGTCGCGTCGATCCGCTACGCGCGCGCGATCGACGGCGAGGCGGCGTTCACGGTGGCGGTCGGTCGGACCGAGATCGGCGTCTGCCGCTTTCCGTCGACCGGCGGCTGGGGGAGTGCCGCGGCCGACTTCCGGTGGGTCGACGTCGCGCTCGGATCGTTGCCGATCGGCGTGCACGACCTCGTCCTGACCGCCACGGGCGACGCGTCGAACGTCAACCTCGACGCGCTGCGGATCGGGCCGGTCGGCGTGGACGCCGCGATCGCCGGCGATCTCGCAGCGTCGCGTGCGAACACCGCACCGTCGCTGCGCGGCGCGCTGCTGCTCGACAGCGGACGGCGACGGGTCGACGGCGTGCCGTTCGAGATCACCGACGCCGTCGGTCGTCAGGGCGTGCGGCTGACCGACGAAGGTCTGCGCGTTCCGCTGCCGCGCGCCGAACTTCGGCGACTGCACGTCCTCGTCGTCGGGCTCTCGGCGAACGCCGAGCTGCGCATCGGTGCGCAGCATCACGCGGTGCCGGAGCGCACGGCGGAACGTCCGTTCCAGCGGCTGTCGCTCGTCGTCGCAGCCGGCGATGCCGTGACGGTCGCTGGCCGCGACTGCCTGCTGCTGGCCGCGACGCAGGCGGTCGACGACGCCGCGACGGGCGCGGCCGTGCGCCGGAGGGGTCGCGCGCGCTTCCACGGCGTCGACGTCGACATCGCGTGCATGCTGCGCGGCGTGCCGCAGGACGACGTCGTCGACGTCGCCGACGGCGCGTCGGTGACGTTCACCACGGCGCTCGCATTCGCTGTCGGCAGTGACGCGACGGCGGCCGCGCGGAACGCGATCGGCGGCGACGCGTTCGCCCGCCATCACGCGTCGAACGTGCAGTGGTACGTCGACCACGCGCCGCGGCTGAGCGTCCACGCCGACACGGCGCGCGAACGGCTGCGCTACGAGAATCTGTGGACCTACCGCTGGTTCCTGCTGCGCCACAACCTCGCGCACCCGAACGCGGGCCATCTGACCGGCGGGCCGGTCTTCTACGAAGGCCGCCACGGGTCGTGGTATCCGCGCGTGATCTCGTTCTCGACGCCGCACATCGTCGCCGAGGCGCGGTGGCTGCGGGATCCGTCGCTGTGGAGTGCCAACGTCCGCGCGCACGTCGACCACATCGACGAGGTCGGTGAACTGCGCAACGTCTTGGTCCACTGGCGCGGCTTCCGCTACACGAACTGGATCGGCGCGGCGACGGTCGACGCACTGAAGGTCCACCCCGACCGGCCGCTCGCCGAGCGGCTGCTGCCGGCGCTGATCCGCAACGTGACTGGACAGGTCGCACACCACGATCGCGACGGCGACGGCGTGCTGGCGCCCGGCGACCACTACACGACCGGGATGGAGTTCCAGCCGTCGTTCTGGTTCTTCGACGGCTACGACAATCGCAAGCCGCAGGCGGATCTCGAGCGGCCGGACTTCACGTCGTACGTCTTCGGCAACGCCGTCGCGCTCGCCGAGGCGGCGCGTTGGCTCGACCGCGACGACGATGCGCGTGCGATGGACGCCGTCGCCGCGAAGCTGCGCGCCGGAACGCTCGACAAGCTGTGGAACGACGACGAGCGCTTCTTCCTGTCGATCCGCGAACGCGACGACGCGCCGGCGCTGACGCCCGAGGTCATCGGCTTCTACCCGTTCCGATTCGCACTGCCGCCGGACGAACCGCGCTATCGGGCGGCGTTCGACGCGCTCGTCGATCCGGCGAAGTTCTGGACGCCGTACCCGCCGGCGAGCTGCAGCCGAACCGTTCCGGTGTTCTCGGCCGCCGTGCAGCGATGGCCGGGACCCGGCGGCCTCGTCACGCCGTGCATGTGGAACGGGCCGACGTGGCCGCACGCGACGTCACTGGTCGCCGACGCGATCGGCGTCGCGCTGCGGCGGTACGAGCCGAGCGCCGTCACCGCGGAGAAGCTCGGCGAACTGCTCGACGCCTACGCGCGGTTCCACTTCGAGGACGGGGACCCGTCGCGGCCGTTGCTGCGGGAGTACGGCGACGGCGAGACCGGCGTCAACTGGGGCTGCGCCGACTACCTGCACAGCACGTGGATCGACCTCGTGATTCGCCATGCGATCGGATTGCAGCCGCGCCTCGACGACACTTTGGAGGTCCACCGGCTGCCGCTCGGCTTGCCTGGGATGTCGGTGATGGGCCTGCGCTACCACGGGCACGTCGTCGACATCGACGCTCTCGGCGACGCGACGACGGTGTATGTCGACGGCGTCGTGGTCGGCCGATCCGGCAGTTCCGAACGGGCGTTCGTTCTCCCCGGCGTGCTCGCGCGATGACAGCCCCGCCCGAGTGCCCGACACCGGGATAGCATCCGCGGCCCATGCGCCCCCTGATGACATGTCTCGTCGTGCTCGCCGCCGGGCTGTCGGCGCAGCGGCCGCCGTCGTGGTCGCCGCAGCCGCTGACCCAGCCGTACTCGCCGGGGCTCGCGAACCAACTCGGGAAGGTGCTCGCCTACGTCGACGGCGGCATCGTGCACACGTTCTCGGCATTCACACGAACGTGGGCGACGCTCCCGACCGCCGGGACGGCGCCGATCCGCGTCGCGAACGACTGGGCGCTCGTCGAGGACGGCGTTCGCCTGCATGCGTTCGGGTCGTATCGCGGGGCCTACGCGACGATCACGACGTCGCCGGGTGCGACGATCCTGAATCCGGTCACGCAGCGGAACGACTCGATCCTGGTCGTCCGCGACGGCGGGGATCTGCTGACGTTCTCGGGGTTCACCGGGACGTGGACGCGGACGCCGATCCCGGTCAGCGCGCAACTCGCCGTGCAGCGGCACACGTTGGTCGTCGCCGACGGCACGCAGATGTGGGGGATGAGCGCGTTCGACGGACGCTTCGTGACGACGACGTTCGCCGGTGGGGGCTTCGGGCTGCACGCCGACGGGACGGTCGGCATCGTCGAGACCGCGCAGACCGTGCACGGCTTCTCGGCACTGCGTCGGACCTGGAGTTCGGCGCCGTCGCTCGGTGGGAGCGCGCTGCGACGGGAGTCGGCCGACTGCGTGATCTGGCACGACGGGGCGGCGGCGCTGGCGTTCTCGGGACTTCGCGGCAGCTTCTCGTTGAACGGGACCGGCGCTCCGGTCGCACTCCAGATCGACGAAGGCCTCGGCGTCGTCCAGACCAGCGTCGCGTCGTACCTGTACTCCGCCCTGCACGGGACGTGGC
>JAEYTU010000665.1 GCA_023433825.1 Planctomycetota bacterium | reverse complement strand
TGGACGACGCCGGTCACCGGGACGCGCGGGTGCAGCACGAAGTGCCGTTCCTGCGCGACGGCGTCTGGATCGATGGCGCCGAAGATCCCCGTTTCGAACTCCGGGTGGTGAACGGCCGCGACGCGCCACCCGTGCAACTCGACCTCGAAGCGACCGTCAGACTCGCTGCGAACGACCCAGCCACCGCGGTCCTCGACGAGCTCGTCCGGATGCTCCCCCAAACTGACGGCGGCGTCCGGGATCGGCGCTCCGCGGGAGTCGCGCACCGTGCCTCGCAGGATCGGCGCGGGCACCGCCGGCTCACTCGGCGGCGATGCGACGAGCCCGACGCGAAGTTCGTCGGTGGCGGCGTCGAGATCCGTCAGGAAGGACTCGCATCCGTCGGCTCGGACGAAGACGCGGACCGGCAGTCGCGGCACCTCGCGGAGTCGAAAGCGCGTTCCGTCGTCGCTCGACCCGTCCCGTCGGAGTGCGTACAGGTCGTCGAGTCGCCCGACCCGATGCACAGCGCCGATGGCGCGATACGGCAGCGGGATCTCGATCCGGACGCGCGGCCGCGCCGTGACCCCGGGCGGCAGTGTGACGTCGACGGTCAGTTCGCGTTCGCATGCCATGACGTGCGCGACGAGCGTCGCCTCGATCGCCGTGACGCCGCGTTCGACGACGAGCCAGCCGAGACTCGCGCCGCCGTCGATCGGACAGGCGTGACCGATGTGGTGGATCCCCTCTGGCGCCATGAACGTCGCGATCCCCGCCGCGTCGGTCGTCGCGTCGATGGCGAAGCGCGTCATGTGCTCGGTCGAGAACAGCGGCAGGCCGTGCTCGCGCGGTGGGTGGTAACGGTCCACGAGACAGAAGACCGCCAAGTTCGGAACGGGACGATCCGCGGCATCGACGACCCGCAGCGCAACCGTGCGTTCTGCCGGCATGCGCACGACGAGTTCGTCGGACGCGAGGCCATACGCGGCTCTCCACCGGACGGACGTGTCGAACTCCGCTGCCGTCGTCGGATCGACCACTGCGATCCGATCGATCGCCTCGGCGTCGCTCCTCGAAGTGTGCACGCGGCCGAGTGCGTCGGTCACGCCGTGCTCGACGTGATCGGCGGCAGCGATGCGAACGCGCGCCGCGGGGATCGGCCGCAAGTGCGAGTCGAGAACGCGCACGACGATGCGGCCGGCGTTCGTCGTGGCGCGGTCGGTCACGCCGCGATGACGCAGCAGTGCGGTCGGCTGCGCGTCGGGGTTCGCGTCGGCGTCCTCGACCAGTGGATGTCGGCCGCCGCTGTCGCTCGCAGCATCGTGGTGCCCAATCGACTCCGGGCCCGCCGTCGGGAGGACGTTCCTCGGCGCCTCCACGCGCGCCGTCGGTGCGCCGCCGAACGTCCACCACGCGGTCGCCACGACGAGGACCAACACGCACGCGAGCACCTTCATCGCGGCACCACGATGTCGACGAGTTCGTCGCCGAGGGAGCGCGTGTCGATGTCGAACGTGTGGCGCGCAGCGTGGGGTGAGAGCGGATCCTCGCTGACGACGAGTCGGATCCGTCCGCGCGGGACGCCAGACAGGTTCGCACGACCCCCTGTCGCGACCTGGACGAACCTGTAGCGCTGACCCGACCCATCGCGCAGATCGAGAAACTCCGCGTTGTCGCCGACGATCGCGAGAACGAGTCCATTCGTCGAAGTGTCGTCGCTCGACAGCACGCGAAGCCGCAGCCAGCACGCTGGTCGCAGTTCGATCCGGGCGGCCAACCGGGCGAGGTCGGCTGGATCTCCACGGAACTCTTGCATCGCGTAACCAGCGGCGTCGACCGTCACCGTGCCACGGCCAGCAGGCGCGCCGATGCACTGAAACCTGCCGTCGGCATCGGTCGCCGCGTCCACGCTCCGAAAGACCGACCACAGCTCGTCGACGTCGTCCGAGTGCGTCGCCGGTGAGACCGACACTCTTGCCCCGACGATCGGATGCCCCGTGGCAGCGTCGACGACGCGACCCGTAACCGTGCCGTCGTCGTCGAGCCCCGTCCCGAGCACGATCGTCGTAGGACGACCTGTCGCCACCACCGCGCGTCCGACGCGTTGTCCGGTCGAAAACGCGGGACGAGCGCGGACCTCATATTCGCCTTCTGCGACGTCTTCGAAGGCGAACGTCCCGTCGCTCGTCGTTGTCGCGACGCGGATCGACTCCCGTGACGGTCGCTCGGCGTTGGCGATCGAAGTCCTCCAGGCGAACACCGGAATGCCACCGGCGGGCCCGCCGTGCGCATCGAGCACGTTCCCGGTCAGCGTGGCGCGCGCGACGAGCACGATCCGGAGATCCGTCGGCGGCGCCAGCGCGTTCAGCGGTCCGACGATTGCCGTGGCGAAGCTCTTGTGACGGACGGTCAACATGCGCTGACAAACCCACTCGAACTCGAACGCGCCTCCCGCATCGGTCGTGACCAGGTCACTCGCGCGCGAGTCCGCGTCTTGCGCGAGTCGCACCGTGGCGTTGGCGATCGGTGCCCCGAACACGTCGAGAACCGTTCCCCGCAGGGGGAGCCATGCGAACGAGCGATCGCGTGGCGGCGCGACGGCCAACGTGATGTCGAGTCGCTCGGACGTCGGGGGAACGGTTTGGCAGATGCTCTCGCACCCGTCGCAGGAGACCTTCACTTGCACCGGCGTTCCGGGCAGGTCGCGAACGACGAACGTCGTCCCGTCCTCGGTTCGCGCCTTCGGCCAGGCGATCAGATCGTCGAGACGCCCGACACGTCCGCTCGCGCCGACGACGCGATACGGAAAATGCGCTTCGACATCGACATCGACGTTCGCGGTGATCCCCGCTGGTCGGGTCACGTGCACCGTCACGTCCCGGCTGGCGGATGCGGTGTGGACGGCGATCGTGTCCTCGATCGTTCCGTGACCGCGCGCGACGACCATCCACGCGCATGGGAACCACTCTCGGAGCGACGCGAACTCGATCCAATGCAGCCCTTCGATGGCCGTGAACGTCGCGAGCCCGTCAGCGTCGGTCGTGGCCTCCAGGCGCTCTGCCGTGTGCAGCATCATTCCGGGTTCCTCCGGCGCGAAGTCGCCGTGCCAGTGGCAGGCGATCCGCAGGTCTCGAATCGGACGCCCCGTTGCCTCGACGAAGCGGAGTGCGATCCGACGTTCCGCGGGCCAACGGACGAGCAGTTCGCGTCCCGTCATGTCGCGCTGCGTCGGGGCGTCTCGCGTGGCAAACGACTGCGTGGCTGTCGCCGCAGTGACCTCGACGGCGTCGATCTTCCGGACGTCTTCGATCGACGTTCGGATCCGCCCGTTCGCGTCGGTGATCCCGACCTCCCGACGCCGA
Source organism: Planctomycetota bacterium (assembly GCA_023433825.1). GTDB lineage: Bacteria > Planctomycetota > UBA1135 > UBA1135 > UBA2386 > JAEYTU01. The sequence goes on along the minus strand of JAEYTU010000665.1, from coordinate 2,922 downwards.
TGGGGATTCACCTCAACCCGCGCCGCCGCGACCGGAAGCAGCTCCGGGTCGACGACCCGCACGACGATGCCGTTCGCGCAGTGCTGTCCAAGGTCCGTCGCCCCCTCGTGACGAAGGAGCTCGACGCGTTCTGCGTCCGCGTCCTCACGGGCGATCCGAGCGAGCCGTTGCTCGTCGATCTCCGCGGCGCTGCGCACGGCCACTCGCTCGGAATGCGCTGCGACCGCCTGTGGGGCCGCCGTCGCGGCGTCGGTCGCCTCGGCGCGCGACGCGATGGTTGATTCGCCCCGCAGCGCCGGTCTCCCGCCGCCGAGCCACAGCGTGAACCCGCCCGCAGTGATCGCGACGACGATGGCGAAGAGCGCAAGGGAACGTCGGCGTCCGCGTAGCTCGGTCATCGCGGCACCACGATGTCGACGATCTCTTCGCCGATCGAACGTGCATCGAGTTCGACGCGGTGGCGCGGCGCGGAACGGTTCTCCAAGTCGTGACCGATCAGAATCCAGATGCGATCCCCCGGGACTCCGTCGACGTCGACGCGGCCCATGGCGTCGAGCGCGTGCAACAGAACGCGGTAGCCGTCGCGTGTACGCCGCGTTCGCAAGCCGCCGTCATTGCGTTCGATCGCGATCTGGAGCCCGGGGACGACGTGGGCGTCGGCCGTCCGCACGCGCAACCGGAGCGGTGCGTCGTGCACGAGTTCGAAACGCAGCGCGGGCCCAGTCAGCGAGTCCGCCTTCTCGACGCCATCGTGTAGCGCGTAGCCAACCGCATAGACCTCGATCTGCCACCTGTCGCCAAACACGCCGCTGCACAGGAACACGCCGTTCGCATCGGTGCTCGTCTCGACGCCGTATCGGCCGTCGGCGTAGTCGAGTCCGTTCGCGATCGGGTGGAAGCGGACTTTGGCGCGGGCGATCGGCAGGCCGTGCTTTCGATCGACGACGACGCCGGCTACGCGCTCCTCGCGCTCGCTGCGTCGAACAGGTGCGAACGTCTCTGGACGCACGGGCGCGCCGTCGTGCACCGGTGGGAGTGCGCGCAACGGGACCGTGACGTTCACTGTCGTCGCGTCGAGTTGTTGCACGACGGATTCGTAGCCGGGGCACGTGACACGCAGGGTGACGGGCACCGGCGGAACCCAATCGACCGTGAACAGGTCGCCATCGATGGACTTGCCGCATTCCACCGACGGGATCGGACGGGTCACGATGCCCGCCGCGTCGAACGAACCCTCCGCAGCCCGCGGCACCGGAACGTCGACTTCGACGGCCGGCCATTCCGATTCGCGCGCGTGCCCAAGGACGCGCACGCGCAGATCGCGCGTGCTTGCGTGGCGCGAGCGTCCGGACCCGTGCATGACGAACGTGCCACGAATCGGCCCTTCGCCCGGACGAACGACGACCCAGCCGAGGCAGCGCAAGTCGACCATCGTTCGTGCGTGATTCAGCGCGTAGATGCCCTCGGGGAGCCGAAATCGCGCGAAACCGTCGGCGTCTGTCTCGGCGGGAATCGCCCAGTACGGCACCAACACGAGGCGGTCGTTCGGCGTCGTCCGCGAGTCGTCCGTGCATTCCAGGCTCACTCCCGCGATCGGATGGTCTGCCGTGTCGACGAAGCGCAGCTCGACGTCGCGCCAAGCCGCGAGTGAGACATCGAGCACGTTGCCCGTGACGTCGAATCCGGTCGGACTGCGACGGGTGCGCAACTCCGCTTCCGTCGTCGGGTCTGCGGCGCGAAGCGACAGGATGTGCGCGATGTCGACGAACGGCGTGGGCAGGCGACCGGTCGCGTCGGTGAGGCCGACGTGCTGTCCCACCGGAGACTCTTGCCGCGGGACGATGCACAGCGGCAAGCTCCGGAGTGGCGCGCCGACGGCGTCGCACAGTCGAACGACGAGCCCGTTCGCGGTCGCCGGCAGTTCCATCGCAGACGGCTGAGCGACATCGGCTTCGACTGCGAGCCGGCGCGGAAGGGACGCTTCGACTTCGTCGTGTGCCGCGTGAAGCGTCGGTGCTTCGACGTGCAGTACGTCCGAGCCCACTGCGGGCGTCGCAACCGGTGACACGATCGTCAACCAACCGAATGCAGCCACGACGAGCACGCAGAGCACCGCGAGCACCCCGTTCCGCCATCCACGCGACATGGCGCGGATCATGGCGAGAGTTGCGAGTCGCCGGGAGTGGCCACGGCCCAGGTCAATCCGGCACGACGACGTCGACGATCTCCTCCCCGACCGAACGCGCGTCGACCTCGACGCGGTGACGCGGCGCCGCTGGGTCGTCGAGGTTGCGACCGACCACGAGCGTCAGGCGTTCGCGCGGGACGCCGACGAGGTCGACGCGGCCGTTCCGGTGGACTTCGCGCGCGAGGTACGTGCTGTCCTTGACGTCGCGCAGGATTCGCATGGCGCCGGCCTCGCCTTCAATCGCCACGGTCATTCCGTTCGCGAGTTTGCCGTCGCTCGCGCGAAGCCGGAGGCGAAGCACGCAAGCTGGCGTCAGCACGACGCGCAGCGGCTTCGCCAAGTCTGCGTCAGGCTCCACGGTCGACTCGTGAAACGCGTGACGCGGCGCGTCGACCGTGACGGTCAACCGGCCCGGCACGGGAACCAGGCAGCGGAACGTCCCATCCGCGCCGGTCGTCGTTCGTGCTGCCTCGACCGTCGAGCGCACGTTCGATGGGCTCGAAGCGACGCTCCAAGGTCCACCGTCCGCGCCGAAGCGGTCGTCGACCTCGGCCGTGACCGTGATGTCCGCGCCTGCCATCGGTCGGCCGTCGTGGGCATCGAGGACGGTGCCGGTGATCGTGGTTCGCTCGTCGGCGCCCGTTCCGAGGACGAGCGTCGCGTGGTTGCCCGCCGTTGCCACGGCGCGGCCGATCGATGCTCCCAGCCGTTCCGGCGGATACGCACGCAACTCG
>JAEYTU010000650.1 GCA_023433825.1 Planctomycetota bacterium | reverse complement strand
GGCCAACTGCTTCATCAACTCTGCGCCCGACATCCCAGCGCGTTCGATGACCTGGCGGTCGACCGGTGTCGTCTGGCCCGAGATGTAGACCGTGTTGATCCGCACCTTCGAGAACCGGTTCGACTCGGCGACGAGGCGCAGGATCTCCTTCGGTTGCACGACCTCGCCGACGGTCGGCAGGCCGTCGGACAGGATGAACAGCTCGTCGACGTTCGACTCGTAGCGCGAGCCGTAGACGAGCGACTTCATCTTCAGTCCCTCCTGCATGCCGCCCCACAGATTGGTGCCGCCCTCGGCGCGCAGGCCCTCGACGAACTTCTTGAACTTCTCCTTGTTGGCCTTCGTCGCGAGCACGAGCTCCTTGTTCCACGGCTTGACGTCGTTGCTGAAGACGACGCACTGGAACGACGCGACCTCGGGAAGTTGCTCGACGGCGGCGATCAACTCGCGCTTCGCGATGTCCAACCGCGACGGCAGCGTGTCGGGTATGTCGCTCGCCGACGCGACCGTGCCCGCGCCGACCGACGCGATCATGCTGCCGGACACGTCGACGACGAACACGACGCGCGTGCCTTGCACCGGGATCCCGAAGAACCCCTGCGCTGCCGTGCCCGGGTCCTGCTTCGGCGCCGGCTTGTCGACGAGCACGAACGCCGCCTTCTCCCGCTCCCAGAACGCGGCCCACTTGTCGGGCGCGTCGATCGGGTGGAACGCGCCGGTCAGCGAGATCAGTACTTCGTGCGCGCGATGGCGCAGCAGCCCCGACAGCTTGCCCGACTTGACGTCGTCGGGGTTGTCGACGAACCGCTGCAGAACGTCGATCAGCGCCGGGATCGTCTCGACGCTGCGGAACCGTTCGAGCATCTGCACGAGCGACATGTCGGCGCGCCAACTCGTCCGACCGAGCGCACCGATCGCCGCGCGAACGGCGAGTCGTGCCGCGTCGACAGCGTCTTGGTGCTTCGCCATCGTCGCCTCGAGCGCACCGACGATCCCGACGACGGCCGTGTCGTCGGTCTCGCGTTCGAGCGCGCGCGCGAGTGCGTCGATCGACTCGCGCGGCGTCAACTTCTTCAGCGCGTCGGCGGCGGCGAGACGGACGAACGGCTCCGACGCCCCGAGTTGCGCCTCCAACGCGTCGCGCGCGCCGGCGTCCCCGTAGGCGCCGATCGCGCGCAGCGCGGCGGCGAGGATCGCGCGTTCCTGATCGCGGCTGCCACCGAGCTTCGGTCCCTCGCCGCGGGCGACCTTGGTGACCAATTCGCGCGCCGGCGCACTCTTCAACTTCGCCAGCGTCGCCTCGCCCATCTCGCGGACGACGTGCGGCGCCATCGTTCGCGTGTACTTGCCTTGGTCGAGGCCGACCGACGCGATCGTCAGCACGCGCTGCGCGACGTCGGCGTCGTCGGCCGCGGCGGCCTGATCGAGCATCAGTTGCAGTTCGCGCTGCGCGGTCAGGCGCCCGAGCAGTCCCTTCGGCAGCGCGCCGGCGGCCTTCGCGATCGACGTTTTCTCGACGTCGGCGTCGCTGAGGATGTCGACCTTGCCGGCGCGATAGGCGCGCAGCCAATTGTCGAACGCCTTCAGCAGCGCGGGGTCGGCAGCCGCGGTCGCGACGTGACGCGCGTCGACGTCGGGCACCGCATCGAGCGACGGATGCGATGCAGGACTCGCGCTGAACGTCGCGAGCAGGAGAACGGTCAGGAGTCGAAGCATCGTGGTGGGCGTGGCGGAGGGTGCGGGAACGTCGAAGGAGCGTCGTGCGCAGTGTGGTCGTCCGACTACCGGCAGGCCAGCATCCCGTTCACCGGACGACGCACCGACCCCCGGCGATCGCGGCGAGTCCTTGCATCAGTCCTTCGCCGCTGGCGTCGAGGAATCGCGCTGCCCCCGGCGAGCCGGTCGGCTTGGCGGTGCGGCCGAGGAAGATCGTGTGGATGCGGATCGGGTTGGCGCGCACCGACTCGGCGACGAGGCGCTGGATCTCGACGGGGTCGACGACTTCGCCGGCCGACGGCATCCCGTCGGACAGCACGAAGATCTCGTCGACGGCGCCGGCGTAGCGATCGCCCGGGGCTGCGACGCGCAGCTTCATCGCATCCGACAAGCCGCCCCACAGGTTCGTGCCACCGCCGGGGTGCAGCCGTTCGATCCAGTCGTTCAGTTTTCGCCGGTTGGTCGGGTTCGCCGGCACGAGGCCGTCGCACCACGTCCGCACGTCGCTGGAGAACGTGACGACGTGGAACAACGTCGAGTCCGGCATTCGTGCGACGCAGCCGAGCAGTTCCCGTTTCGCGACTTCGAGTCGTGAGTCGCGCGCGCCGTTGCCTGCCGACGTCGTCGGCGCGTCGTCGAGCGTCAGCGGCGCCGACATGCTGCCCGACACGTCGAGGACGAAGACGACGCGCATCCCGGTCGCCGGGATCCCGAAGAACGTCGCCGCCGCGGTGCGTCCTTCCTCGACCTTCTTCGCAGGCGCGACGACGAACCGCGTCTGCTCGGCCTCCCAGAACGTCCGCCACGCCTTCGCGAGTCCGGCGCGTTCGGTCGGTGCGTGCCACGCGCCGGTCAGCGATTCGAGGGCGCTGCGCACCTGATCGACGAGCGGCGGCGGGCACTCGTCCTTGCCGGTGCGCTCGAGGATCGCGACCAACGCGGGCACGGCGTCCGACGACCGATGCTGCACGAGGAACGGGACGATCTGCAGGTCCGCGCGCCAGTCGATCTGTCCGAGCC
>JAEYTU010000623.1 GCA_023433825.1 Planctomycetota bacterium | reverse complement strand
GTGTCGGTGTGACCTTCGATGTAGATCCGGTGGTTGCGGTAGTCGCGCTTCAGCACGTTCGCGACCTTCTGCAGCACGTTCGCGGACGAGGACTTCAACGCCTTGCTTCCCGAGTCGAACGTCACGGTGTTCTCGATCGACAGCGAGATCCGGCCGCGGCGATAGCGGACCTCGACCTCCGGGATCTCGGCTTGGAGGCGATCGACTTCGCCGGACTTCGCGGCGCCGGCATCCGAAGGAGCGGCAGCACGCCCACTCTCCGCGAGTTTGCGCGCGTCGGCTTCGCGTCGGGCAAGGTCCTCGTTGGTGGCGCGCAAACCGGCCACCTGCGAGTTCAGATCACGAATCGTTGCATCGCGGTCCCGGAGCATGTCCTGGTACTTCGCGGTGCAAGCGGGGAACAACGGGATACAGAGCAACAGGGTGAGAAGACGAAGCGGGTGAGCTCTCATGTCGCGACTCCAGCGTCAGAGACGACGTCCTTTGCGGACCAGAACGAACAGAAGAACGAGGCAGACGAGACCGACGACGACGAGCAGCCATGGCGATGCATGCTGGGTCTGCCATCTCGGCCAGGTGTCGAAGAGGAACGTGCGCAGCGGGTCGCCCGCGAACAGCGTGACGAGAGCGCCGACGACGAGGAACGGGCCGAACGCGATGCGCGGGTCGCGCGTCATCCAGACCGATCCGATTCCGTAGAGAGCGCCGACGACACTCGCGATCAAGAACACGAGCAACACGTCGGTCGGACCGACATACGCGCCGATCGCGGCCATCAGCTTCACGTCGCCGAAGCCCATCGCTTCCTTGCGGAACAGCATCGACCCGCCGGTGCGGATCGCAGCCGTGACGCCAAAGCCGACAGCAGCGCCGGCGGCGCTGAACAGGAAGCTGCGCAGGGCCGGCGCGACGCCCGGTGCATCGAACGACCCGGCGAGTCCGGGCACGACGAATGCACCGATCAGGCCAGCGACGAGCGCCGAGTAGGTCAGTTCGTCCGGCAGGATCCGGAAGTCGATGTCGATGAACGTGTTCGCGACCAACGTTGCGACGAAGAACGCGTGGAACGCGAACGCCAGCAACGCGAGTCCATCGAGCGCGTGCGCATCGAGTGCGCGTCCGGACGGTGGCCACAGCCACAGCGCGGCGAACAGAGACGCGTTGATCGCCTCGACGAGCGGATAGCGGATCGAGATCGCGGAGCCGCAGCACCGTGCGCGACCCCGCAAGAGCAGCCAGCCGACGATCGGAAGGTTGTCGTACCACGCGATGCGTTTGCCGCACGCCGGGCACACCGAGCGCTGGCCGAGCGAGAAGAACGTTCCGCGCGGCAACCGCCAGATCACGACGTTCAGGAACGAGCCGACGCACGCGCCGAACAGGATCGCTGCTGTCAACCAAGTTCCGTCCGACATCCCTGGCCTGCGTCCGCACGGCTGGGGAGCCCAGCGTGCAGGACTGAAACCGGCTCCCGACGCTGCCGCCGGGCCACCCACGCCGAACCACCGGTCGGCGCAACCGCTTCGCCTCGACTGACCGCGAGACGGCGCGCACCCTAGCGGCGCATCGAAGCGGTTTCCATGGGGAGCCTCGATGGCACAAGGGCTCCGAGGGCGTCCGTCGGCGGCGGCCGACGGGTCGCGTTCACGGACGGGCGAGGATCGAGATGCCCGAGAGCGAGGGTGTCGGTGCGTCGGCGCGCGATGCGCCGCGCAGCAGGAACCGCACGAATCCATCGGGCGGCACGTACAGCGGCGCCGCGTTGGGGATCGCGACCGGCACGCTGAGCACGGCCGGCGTCAAGTCCGGACGAAGGGGATCGAATGGATCGGGGGATGCGACCTGCGCGAACACCTGCACGTCGCCGACCGCGCCGTCGAGTTCGCATTCGACGCCCGCGAGCCCTGCGTGTCCGAGCGGATACCACCGGGTCCAGCTCTCGCCGACCACGGCGGCGCGGTGCGACGACGCGGCCGGCCATTCCGAGAGGCGCAGCGTCGGTGTGGCACCGCGCACGTCGGTCTCGACGCCAACCGCGAGCAGGATCCGCGCGCCGAGCGGCGTCGCGCAATCGACGGCGCCGGAGACGAGGACGGCGAGATCGCGGCCGGGGACAGCGCCGGTCGTCGTCGCGCCGATCCTGCTGCCAGCGCCGGTCGACCAGCGGCCGCCGCAGACGATCGAAGTCGGCGCGGCGCGAAGAACGGCGTCGAAGGTCGGCGACGGAACGAGCGTCGCGAACGACGCACCGTCGACGGCCGCGTCGACGAGCCATTCACCGTCGATGCGGACGTCACCGGCGACGCGGATGCGGAGACGTTCGCCTGGGTTGGTGGCGCATCGGACGACGACGCCGTGCGGCACGTAGACCGTGCGGAAGTCGAAGTCCGATCCTTCCGCGACGACGACGACGCCATCGCCGCGGTCGAACGGAACGCCGGGTCGGAGCGTCATCGAGCGCTGCGGTCGGAAATCGCCGAGGGCGCCAGTGCCGGATCCGCCCGGAACGCGCAGCCGCGCAACGCCAGCCTCGGTCACGAAGCCCGGACCGGCGATCGGTTGCGAGACCGGGAACACGACTTCGCGCGGGTCGCGGAAGTCTTCGTGAAACAGACGGCGCGCAGCGCCGGGATCGAGTTCGACAGGGATGTACGCAGCGTCGGGAACGATCGGCTCGACGGTCCGACCGTGATAGTCGCGGACCCCGCTCTCGTCGGTCGCCAGGACCAGCATCAACATCGGGTCGTGGCGAAGCGCGCGGCGATCGAGGACCGTCAGTTCGACGGTGCAGCCGAGGAACGGATCTTCGGGAGCCGGGCGCGTGACGACGCGAGCCCGGGCGAGTGGGACCACGCCGCCGGTGTGCGGACTCAACAACCGAAACGCCGCGGGCGTGACCGACGACGGGTACGGCGGCAGCGTGAACGGGATCAGGAGCGTGCCTTGGTCGACGGCGACGCGCAGCGGTCGATCGGCGCGGACCTGGAACGGCGTGTCGCCGCGATCGACCGGCAGCAACATCGAGACTTGCCGCTCGGCGGCTTGGCGCTGGCTCAGCGTTCGAAAGCTGCGCTGGAACGTCCGCTCCAGCAGTCGGCCATCGGCGGCGCGCACGGCGTTGGCCGACGGGAAGCCAGCGACCTCGATCCGGTAGACGCTGTCGGGCTTCAGGCTGCCGTCCGCGAACGACGCCGACAGCGGCGGGTCAGGCTCGAACGCGACGGACTGCGTACCGATCGACAGTCGTCCCGACACCGCGAGGCCCGAGGCGTCGGTCACGCGGATCGTGTCCTTCGTGACCGAGAGTCGATCGACCGGTCGCGAGAACTCGACTCGGATCCTCTGGTTGAGGAACAGTGGCGTGCCGGTCGGTTCGAGCTCGGGGAAGGTTCGCACGACGGCCATCGCTGGTGTCGCTGGCGCATCGTTCGGGCCGCACGCAGCGGCCGCGAAGAGCACGAGCACAGGGATGGCGCGCGGGACCGGCATGACGAGGCGGAATCCTAACGTTGCCGGACCATCGAAGACTCCGTCGCGCAAGCAACTTCCCTGCATTCCTTGCGGCAGGCGTGCCGGGCTCGCGCGATCGGCGCGAACCCGGACTTCACTCTCACCGACGGGCCATCCGGTAGACGACGGCCATGCTTCGCAGCGACGGCGAGACCGCGGGGGTCACGGCCGTGTTGTTCTCGAAGATGATGCGCATGTTCGCGTACCGCGGCAGAGTCCCGGTGACCTCGTCGCGCAGGCGGGGAATCTCTTCCTCGATCACGTACTCGGTCAGGCGCTCGGCGTTGATGCGCGCGAACGGTTCACTGGGACCGTTGGGCGACGCGTATCGGTAGGCCTCGCAGGCATAGTTCGGATTCATCAGGTTGCCGCGATTGAGCAGACGGTCGTTCCCCGTCTGTTCGGTCAAGTCGTACGGAACCGGGTTCAAGAAGTTCTCCGCGAACCGATACTCGATCCGGATCGCCGTGCCCGGCGGCTGCTGCGTCGACGGCGGGTCGACGATCGAGACCATGTCTGCGATCGCGTACTCGCCACCGCGCGTCGTGCCGAGTGCGACGAAGTCGGGGAACCCGTTCGGGGCGGCAACGCCTTCCCACGGAACCGACAGGTCGCCGGCCTGCAGCGCGTGCAGGTTCGGGCGACGCGTGTCGAAGAACCCGAACGTCACCATCGAGACGCGACGGACGAAGTCGGCTTGCGCCCATGGGAGGTGGTCGTCGCCGGCCTTCGTCTGCGCGCGACCCTGGATCGGGTCGCCGAGACCGACGTCCTTGATCCAACCACCGGTTGCCTGCGTCGTTCGCGGCAGATCGACGATGACCTCGGCGCCGAGGCCGTCGACGCCACCACTCGTGTGCACGCGGAACGTCGGCCAGTCGAGGTTGCCGCAGATCCCGAGGCCCGCGGCGTTGTAGTAGCCGTTGCCGAGCGGTGCCGTGCCGGGCCAGATCTGCCCGACGTAGGCGATGTGGAACAGGTTGACGCCCGACGCGATGCCGTTGCGCGCGTCGTCGGGGTAGACCTTGAAGTCCATCAGCAGGGGGAGCGCGATCGGATCGTGGTCGCGAGACCGGTGTTCCGTCAGCGGTGCGGTGCCGGAAAAGACACCGCCCTCCCCGAAGTCGCCGAGGTCGCGAACCCATTGCGTCGCAATCGGTACGTCGCCGTTTTTGGGGATCTCATCCCGAATCCATGGCGACGAGACCTTTGCGGTCCGATCGCGGGCCGGGAACTGACCCTCTGGCTGCTTCGCGCCGCCAAGTCCGATCGGTCGGTTGTTGACCCGATCCCACGAGACGAGGCGTGAGTCGCGCCACGTGTACGACCGCGCGAAGCGCGGATATGGGACCATCGTCGTGCCCGTGCTCGAGCGGAATGCGTCGTTCGGATTGACCGTGAAGACCTTGTCGGTCACGACCTCGACCATCGACGAACCTTGCAGCACGTTGTCGCTGAACGTCGTCCCGAGCCCACTGTTCAGTGACGCGCAGTCGAGTTCGCAACACGGGACGGGCGGCGGCGGCGGAGACCATGGACGCCGGATCTGGAAGCTGATGTCCGGCCGGACGTCCGCGTGGCCGAGGGCGAGCGTGACACGGTCGAACTGGTCGAACTGCAGCGGATCGTTGTTCCACGGTGCCCAGAACACCTGTTCGACGTCGATCAACATCGTCGACGCGTCGTGGTAGCCGAGGTCGAAGTCGTCCTCGCGATACGTCATCTGCAGCCGCGAACCGCGCGGGTTGAACGGCTCGACGATGCCGCCGAACACGCGCGGACCCGGCGGCGGCGTGAACACCAGCGGCGGCTGAAGGTTCGTCGCCGTCATGTTCGGCGTCAGGTAGAGCTGCCCCGGCGGGTTCTGCGGGCACTTCGCGGCATTCAGCCAGATATCGGGGTTCGGGACAGTGTCGAAGTAGGCGCACTCGCCCTTGTCGTCGCGGCGGATGTTCGGCAGCGTTTGATCGTCAGCGACCTTGCTGAAGCGCGTCGTCTCGGCACCGTAGATGCGTCCGTTGCGCAGTTGGAACTGGCCGAAGTAGTCGAGTGCGCCAGGCTTCGTGCCGTCCTCGTCGGCGGACGAAAAGCGGTGCACGCGCCAGCCGATCAGGTTGTCCTCGGCCGTCGGGTTCAGCGTGAACCCGACGGAGAACGTCGTCGGTGCTTCGAGGCGACGGTCGAACAGATCGACGGAGTTGCCTGCCAAGTCGGTGACACCACCGTCCCCGAGCAGCATGTGGAAGAAGTAGCGCTCGGCGGTCCCGTTGACGTGGTTCAGGCCGAGCGGCGTCGTCAGCCGGAGGACCGTGCCGTTCCGGTCCTGATCGAGCAGTCGCGTCGCGATGACCGACAAGCTCGTCGGCTTCGGCTCGGTCAGCAGCGGTCCCGCGTTCGCTTCGGTGAACGTCGCGTTCGTCAACAGGTAGTTGTCGAACGGCTCGACGCGCTCGAGATCCATCGGCTCACTGAATCGGAGCCCCACACCCGCCAACGGGCTGACCATCGTCCCGCGCGGGATCGGCACCCGATTCGCGTCGAGGAACGGCGGCGCCGGGTCGAACGTCAGGAAGTCTGCACGGCGTTGCGCGTCGCTGACGATCGTCGACGCGCTCGCGGCGTACGGAACGTGCTCGTAGTAGCGGACCTGCACGGTGCAGTCCTGACCGAGCGGCAGCGTGCTCGACTCGAACGGGACTTCGCGGCCGGTCGAGTCCAAGACCGACAGGGATGCAACGCGAACGCGGACCGTCGGCGCATTGCCGCCGTCGGTGCCGTCGATCGCGAGACCTAGGTTCGGGTAGGGCGGGTCGCCGACGATCGAGCCGACGTCGAGGTTCTGCAGAACCTCGGCGCGGACGAGGACCGTCTCGCCGCTCTGCGCGAGAACGCTCTGGAAGATCGCGTCGCCGCTGCGCAGCGGTTGGACCGTCGGGGCGCGCGGACCACCGACCGGGAATCCGGTCTGCGGGTCGAGACCACCGTCGACGAACGGGATCCGACCGCGAACGGTGACCGTCGAGAACCGCTTGTTCAGCGTCAGGATCCGGTTCGGAACGTCGATCGCCGTGATCCCCATCGCGACGTTCGCGACGAGCATCGGCGGTTCGATGTCGGCGAGCGCGCCGATCCGTCCGTCGTCGGCGTTGCCGGAACGGAAGTCACGAATGACGGCTTGGTCGCCGCGGCTGTCGACGCCGTTCAGTTCGGACACGGGATCGGCGCCGAGCCGGAGCTGACGACCGATCACGCCCTGCGTCGGGATCGCGAGGCGGATGTTCGCCGTGACGTTGTCGATGCTGCTCGGCAGCCCGGTCGAAGTCGTGCCACCCTGTGCCTCGGCACCGATCAAAGTCGAGTCGACGACGACCGTGTTGCCTTCGACGATGACGCGGTACGGCAGCGGCCGGAATGCCTGCGTCGGCGGGACGACCTTCGGGTCACCCTTGAACTCGAGCAGTTGCAGCGCGGTCGGGTTCGCTCGGAAGAACGCTTCGCCCTGCGCCAGCGGCTTGTCGAACGTCAGCTTCAACGCCGCATTGCGCGGCAGGACCGGAATCGGTCGCGTGACCGGGTTCTGGCCACGCTACGCCGATGCCAGCTCGTCCAGTCCGGCGGACGCCCGCTCGACCGCGGCCTGGAACCGCTCTCGTTCGCCAGCTTGGCGGTCGTCCCAGAGGATCAGCAGTTCCTCGTGACCGACATTGACGTCGAACGGCATGAACTCGTAGGTCGCGTCGAGCCGTTCGTCGCCGTTGACGTCGAACAGCGGATCGGTCTCGATCGCCGCGCTCACGACGACGTTCCGCGCGATCAGCGTCGGCACCCGGTTCAACCGGTCGCGGCGATCGGTACCACGCGTCGGACTCGCGCGCCGGTAGGCGTAGATGTCGACGAGCCGCCCGTACTCGACTTTCGTCAGTCGGGCATCCCCGCCGGCGCCGACGCCGGGTGTCGTGGACTTCGAGCTGCCGTCGCAGCTCTGAAGCGTCAGCGCGGCGGCACAAGCCAAGGCGGCGTGCAACCACAGGTTCCTGGTAGCGGTCATGGTCATGTTCGTGCGAAGTCGGGTCGCTTGGAATTCGTCAGGCCGAGCATCACCCCGCGCGCGGCGGTGATGCTCGAACGCTCGGGGTCGGCCCAGCCGACCCCTGCGGTCACAGGGTGAGGGATCTCAGAACCGGAACGGGATGCGCAGCCAGCGCAGCTCGGGACGAGCGTCGGTCGGGCTCAGCGTCCGGCCGTCGGTGTTGCCGGTCGCCGGGTTCTCGGTGAACCGACTGTTGAACAGCAGGTCCCACTGCACGTAGGGCGCGCTGAACTGGCGAACGGTCTCCTGCACGGCCGGGTCGGTCAGGTCGTACATGTACGTCCCGAGGCGCGCCGGCAACCGGTTCGCATCCTCCGTACCGGGTCCGTTGAGGCTCGGACGCGACGGGTCCTTGTGGAAGGCAAACCCGATCTGCACGTTGCCGGTTGGCACCTGCTGATTGTTCGCGTTCGTCGTCGTGCGACCGAAACCAGGGGCGCCGTCGGTGCCGATCTGGAAGAACTTGGCCACGACGCTGACCTTCATCCCCGCGGTGAACGGCACGAGTTGGCCGTCGCCCGGGTACAGGAACAGCCGTCGGTCGGAGTTGCCGAGGATCCGGTACTCGCCGACCGTCGTTCCGCTCGCGTTCTCGAGCAGCGCTTGGTACTGCGCCCATCGGTTCGGCGTCGTTCCGAGAGCGGGATCGGTCAGGTCGACGACGTAGGCCGGTTGACCGGCGAACGACGACTGCGCAGCGAGCGCCAGGACGTTCGACGTGACGACCGGCGGCGGCAGCTTGACGCGCACACCACCGGCGCCGTCCTGCTCGTAGTCGACGTAGCCGCGGAAACCGCGCGTCGGGGTCGGCACTTCGTTGTTCGTACCGGTGAACGAGTAGGTCGGTCCGGCGAGGAAGCCGTTCGTCGCGTCTTCGACGATGCCGCGTGCGGCGCCGTCGTTCGCAGTCAGAGCGCGGCGCACCGATGCGCCGGTGTCGATCCACGTCGAGCGGAGGCGCGACTTCGGACCGAACGGCGCCGGGAGGAGGATCGGCGCCGGGCGGATGTCACCTTCGGCGTCGTTCGCCGGCGACGGCGAGTGGTGATAGGTCTCGTTGCCCGCGTCGTCGACGAAGCGGCCGTTCGCGTTCGGGATGCCGCGCCACGCGATGTAGCGCTGCTTCTCGGTACCAGCCAGTTCGACACCGCCACGGATGATCTTGACGTTGTCGTCGAGCACCGTGTTCGTGCCGTCGGTGTTCGTGCCGGCCGGGGCCATCAACTGGACGACACCCATGCCGCCCATCGCGCCGGTCGGATTCGCGTCGTACGACGCACCGGTTCCGAGCGGCGGGTACTTCGCGAGGAACTCCGTGCCGCCGTAGCGAGCCTGCGTGCCGATGCCACCGTCCGCCGAGACGGCGAACAGGTAGGCGCCCGGCTGTGCGCCATTCGCATAGGTCTCGCCGTGCGTGTGCAGCTCGATCGCCGTACCCGACATCAGCACGACCATGCCGCCGGCGCCGGCGCCGCCGCCACCGCCGAGGTTGTTGCCACCGGCCTGCTCGCCACCGCCGCCGTTGCCGCCGTCGGCCCGGATGATGCCGTCCGACTCGACGATGATCTTGCCGAGGCACTTGATGATGATGATGCCACCACCGGCGCCACCGCCGCCGCCCTTCGGATCTTGGATCCAGTTCGGGTTGTTCAGCGACGTCGACTGATCGCCACCACCGCCGCCACCCTGGCCGCCGATCGGCGCCGGGAGTTCACCGGTGATTCGGATCTGGCGCGAGATGTTGACGCCTGAGCCCCAGAAGTTGTTGTCGAGGCGGGCATCCGTGAACGCGAGCGGCCCTGGGTTGCCGCCGGGGAGCGAGCGCGTGGCTGCACCCGAGCCACCCTGGCATCCGTAGCCACCGACGCCGCGCTGCTGGATGAAGCTGGACGATCCGGTCGCGGCCTTCGCCTTGAAGTTCGGATCGCCTTGCGTCGCGAACGAGCCACCGCCGCCACCCGAACCGCGGCCGCAGCTCGCGCTGGCGCGCGCGCTGACCTGGCCACCGGAACCGCCGCCGCCGGCGACTTGGAACGGGCCGTTGCCGGACTCGCCGGACTCGCTCTGACGGTCGGTGCGCGGGCTTCCGCGTCCGCCGTTGCCGCCGCCGCAGGCGCCAATGCCGCCCGGCGTCGGGAAGTTCGCGGAGTTCAGCGTGTCGACGCGCGCACCGTCACCACCGCGAACGGTCAGCTCACCGCGAACGATGAAGTCGCCGGTCACGAGCCAGACCATCGGCCGCGTGCCGGTCCCGCGGACGGTCACACCGCGCGGAATCGTCACGTTGCGGAACTGGAAGACGCCGCCGACGACGTTGATCGGCGGTGCGCCCTTCGGCGTGATCTGCGTGAAGTCGGTGTTGAGGACGATCTCGCGCGTCTGCGGCTCGTAGTCGAGGATCGTCGCCGAACCTTCGAACTCGAAGTTCGAGCGGACGATGCCGTTCGTGACCTCGGCCACCGGTTCGACGAACGACGCCGCGAAGTCGATGTTCGCGTTCGCGTCGAACTCCTCGACGATCGCGTCGAACTGCGGCTCGTAGTCCTCGCGCGTGCGGAACTCGGCGAACACGCGGTCGTACGCGGCGTCGGAGACGTTCGACTCACCCGACATGTCCTGCAGCGTGTTCTCGACGATGACGCGGACGTTCGCGTTGTTCGGGAGCACGCCGACCGGACGCAGCACGACCGTCGATCCCTGACGATTGTTGATCTCGAGATCGACGTCCGCCGGAATCCACGTGTTGCGGCCGCGCGTCGGATCCGGATCGTCGTACTCGAGATAGATGCGGCCGCGGCGCGCGATGTCGCGACGCAGGATGTTCGTGTCGAACGCCACGGGCACGTTCGCGCTGTTCGGGTTCAACGGCTGGTCGAAGCCGAGCCGGATCTCGAGTGGCTGTTGGCCGAGCAGATTCAGCGGCACACCCTCGGGCGTCGACGGCGTGACCGTGAACGAGAGGCGACGTGGGCCACCCACCTTCGTGTCGCTGAACAGTTCCGACGGCGTCGTGCCGTCCGCGGTCGAGAACTCGAACGTCGTCGCTCGCGCCAAGCCCTTGCCGCGCACGTCGCGCAACGTCGTGTTGTTGCGCTGATCGCCACCGACGAGTTGCACGAGGTACCGACGGCCTGGACGCAGACCACCGTTGTCGTAGGTGTCGTTCGACGGCAGGCGCGGAGCGAACTCCAGTCGTCGGCCGATCGTCGCGTCTCCCGGCGATGCCTCGAGCCGGAAGGTCCCCGCGGGTTGCTCGGACAGCGGCACGCCGTTCAGGTCGAACACGGCGAACGTGATCGAGTTCAGGTCGGCCGTCGTCAGATCGATCTCGTTGCTGAAGTCGATCGAGATCGACTCGTTCAGGAAGAGTCGTCCGTTGTTCTGCGGCTCGGTGCGCAAGACGACGAAGTCACCACTCGTGCCTTTGACGGATCCGACGGATCCGCCACCGCTGCCGCACGACGCAAGGAGGATCGAGCCTCCGAGCGCGAGCGGCGCCCACCGGAATGCGATACCGCGCGCGCGTCTGGCGCGCGGCGCGGAAGTCTGCGCAATGGCCGGCGCAGCAGCGTCCTGCGAAGGACCGAGAACAGGGTTGACCATCGGAGCGTTACCTTGCAATGCAGCTTTGTTGTGCGAGGCGCCGAGTCGACTCGGCCGTGCATGGGAGCAATGTGGGAATGCGGGACGTGCGGCAGGTGTGGATCCGGAGTCCATCGTTCACCTCCGCTCGAATCGGTAAGCCACCGCGAACGACTCGATCGTCGGCGCAACCGGCGGATCGGCGTCGACGTTGTTCGACATGATGAAGCGCCAGTTGAAGTACTTGACGTCCTGCGCGGTGAACGCTTCGGACGGCGCCTTGAACTGCGAGACGAACGCGTCGTCGACGACGTCGTTGATGTTCTGCGAGTAGGCCGTGACGTTCTTGTTGTAGAAGTACGTCCATCCGTTGCGAGCCGAGCTGCCTTGCAGTCGGTCGTCGAACTTGCGGATGTGCGCGTCACCGGCCTTCAGCGGATCGAGCGGGAAATTGATCGCGTCGGGGCGCGGGTTCAGCGAGTACTTCGTTGCGACCCACGGCGCCGGGTCGACAGCACCCGCGGCGCGGAACTCGGGCACGACGGCCGTTCCCGGCGGCAACGTCTCCAGCGCTGGCTCGAATGCGTACGAGAACCGCGGCAGCAATCCGGCTTGGTTCGGGCCGGTCAGGTAAGGGCCGAGGCGCGGGTCGGTCGAGGTCGTCGGCATCCGGTGCGGATTGAGGATCTCGACGAACCCGAACGTCGCGACCGACTGCCGCTTCAGGAAGTCGGCCATGACCCAGTAGAGCGAATTGTCGCCACCGATCGTTCGCGCGCCGGTCGGGGTGTAACCGCCACGCGCCGAGTTCCAGCCAGGGCTCGACGGTTGCTCGTACTGCGGGCGACCGCCGACGAGGCCGCCAGCGGAGTAACTGCGGAAGCTCGGTGACGAACCGGACTGGATCGTCAACGCAATCTGCCAGCCGTTGGCACCCGATGCGCGGAACGGATTGCCTTCCGGCTCGGTCTCGCGATCCGGATACGTCCAGAAGTCGGCGAGCAGCGGCAGCGCGATGCTGCCGACGAGCCCATGCGTGGCCGTGTCGGTCGCGGTCGACTGCTGGATCCGGAAGTTGTTGTTGCTGTTCCAGAACCCGAAGTTCAGTCGGTTCTGGCCGGCTTCGGTCGTCACGAAACGTCCGCGACCGCCGAGGAACGGCGAGACGATGAACGGCAGGAAGCCCGATCCTTGGTCGTTCCCGGCGAACGAGTTGCCGCCCTGTTCCATGACCGTCTCGTCACGCCAAACGAAGTACGGCTTGTCGAACGTCGGAAGCGGCAGGTACCGGTAGACGCCATTCGGCTCGGTGAACGCGAGGTTCTGATCGATCAACAACGTTCGGTCGACGTAGGCCGTGTGGCGCTGCGGACCGAGTTCCGGCTGGTTCGACAGACTGCGGTTCGCGACGTAGTTGTCGGCGAAGGCCGGGACCAGACCCGACGTCGGCAACGTCGGCAGCGCACCGAAGACACCGACACATGGAGTGGGTCGGAACTCGGAGTGGCCGAGGAACAAGCTGACCTGGTCGAACTGGTCGTAGGTGATCGTCGACGCCGTGAACGGTGCCCACGACATCTGTTCGACGTCGAGGTTGAAGTCGGACGGATCGGTGCGCGACAGACTCATGTCGATCTCGCGCCAGACCGTCTGCAGTCGTGCACCGAACGGATTCAGCGGGTTCTGGATCGGCTGACCGAAGCGAACGGCGGCCGTGTTCGACGCGATCTGTTCCTCACTGCCGATCACGATCGGGCAGTAACGAAGATCGTTCGGGAGTGCGGCCGTACCCTGCGGTGGCGCCGGCGCCTGGTTCAGGTCGTCGACGAATCGCCGTACGCGGGACGTCTGCCGCGCCTCCAGCGTGCCGTTGGCGAGCACGGTCACACCGCCGAAGACGTCCTGCAGATTGAACGCGAGCGGGTTGTTCGGCGTGTTCGGCAGCTCGTTCTGCAGGTAGTACGACGGCTGCTCGTCCTCGTCGAGGCCAGCGAACCGACGCACGATCGACACCGCGAGGTTGTCGGGGAAGAACGGTTGGCCACCAGGACTCTTCCGCGTGTCGACCGTGAACGGGATCGACAGCGAGTCCTTGACCTCCGAGCC
>JAEYTU010000613.1 GCA_023433825.1 Planctomycetota bacterium | reverse complement strand
GGGTGCGTGTCCGCGTCGCGTTCGAGCGGTTCGCCTCGGTCGGCGTCGTCGCTGCCACCTTCGCCACGGACGCCCTCGGGTTCGCGATCGCGATCGCGACCGCCGCGACGCCGGCGTCGGCGTCGGCGGCGTCGGCGGGTGCCGTCGTCCGGGGCGTCGGTCGTCGCCGTCGACGCGTCGGACGCTTGCGCGTTCTCGGTCGTCTCGTCGTCGTCGGACTCGGCACCGGCATCCGCTGCGTCGTCGTGGCCGATCTCGTGGCCGCCGTCGCGCGCGAAGACCTGTGGACCGTCGAAGTCGGGATCACCGCTGTCGTCGCGCGAACGGATCGCCGCGTCGAAGTCGTCGCGGACCTCGGCTGCGCGGTGCCGCCAGTCCTCGAGCGCGTCGATGCCGGCGCCGGTCGCAGCGACCGTCAACTCGAACAGCGCGAGCGCCTCGGGGAAGTACGCGTCGTGCAGGAACGACGTCGTCTTGAAGCGCTTCGTCGTCGTGCCGAGGAAGCGCGGCTGCACGGCGCAGATCCGCTTCAGGCAGCCGCCGTCGCGGCGCGACAGCCGAAGGTCGCGCACGAACGTCCCGAGCAGTTCCTCGACGATCGTCGCCGGGCTGCGGCGTTCGTCGGACGAAAGCGCGTGCAGCACCGGACGCGCGAACAGCACGCCGAGCAGGACCGGCGGCGTCGGCACCTCGCCGGCGGCGACGCGATGGTCGATCGACTCGAGCATCCGCCAGAAGACGACGCGTTCACGTTCGGGCGCTTGCGCGAGGAACGCGCCGACGAGCGGCAGCATCGTCTTCAGCGCACCGATGTCGCGCAGGATCTGGAACGAGTCGAGTGCGTGTCCGCCGCGCAGCAGTCGCAGGATCTCCTCGAGGATCCGCGGCGCCGCGCTGCGCGTCAGATCGGGCGCGACGGCGGCCATCGCCTCGTAGGTCGGGCCGTCGATCTGCAGGCCGAGGCGTCCGGCGAACTTCGCCGCGCGCAGGATCCGCACCGGGTCCTCGCGAAACCGAACGATCGGGTCACCGATCGTCCGGATCAGCTTGGCGCGGATGTCGTGCAGCCCGCCGACGTAGTCGAGGATCTCGTTGCGGACCGGATCGAGGAACAGCGCATTGACCGTGAAGTCGCGCCGCACGGCGTCTTCCTCGGCGTTCCCGAACTCGTTGTCGCGCGTGATCAGCAGGTCGTCGTTCGTCTCGGCGTCCGCCTCGGGAGCACGGCGGAACGTCGAGACCTCGATGATCTTCTGGTTCTGGTCGAAGTGGAGATGGGCCAGTTTGAAGCGCCTGCCGATGATCCGGCAGTTGCGCGGGAACGTGCGCTTGACCTGCGCGGGCCGTGCGGCCGTCGCGAGGTCGAAGTCCTTCGGCTTGCGGCCGAGCAGGAGGTCGCGCACACAGCCCCCGACCAGATAGGCCTCGAAACCACGCGCTTGCAGGCGCTGCACCGCGCGCAACGCGTCGGTGTCGAGGGAGGCCGTCGTCAGGCCGGAGGGGGAGAGGATCGTGGGTTCGATCGGTCAGGTCCTGATGGACAATTTCGAAGCGCGCACGAGGCGGGGTCCGCCGGCGCGAAGGCGAGGGTTGTATCCATCGCGACGCGGGCTCTCAACGACGAGTCGGTCTTCGCGCTAGGTCGAGACGCCGGCGCATCGGGCCGGGAGTGCCGCGGTCTCTCGCAGGTTGCATCCGTTTGTCGGGTTCGTTCCGTGGCGACTGCCGTTTGCCGACGGTGTCGCGAGCGGCACGGTAGGCCCCAGCAAGCACTGTCCCATCGCGGCCCGCGATATCGGTCTTCGCGCTACGCGCGAAGACCTCGGGCTGCGGCCCGATCGCGGGCCGTGATGGGCGCGCGCGCGCCGCGCGTTCAGCGGATCAGTTCGACGCTGGTCAGCGTCGTGTTCTGTGGGCCACCGTTGCCGCCGAACAGCGCCAACGTCCCGTCGTCGAGCAGGAACGAGCCGTGCGCGCCGCGCGTCGTCGCGAGGTTCGGCAACACGACGAACGTGTTCGTCGCCGGCCGGAACTCGAGGACCTGGTCGACGGCGACCGGCGCGGCCAGCGTGCCGCTCGCGCCGCCGGCGACGATCACGCGCCCGTTCGGCAGGACGTCGACCGTGTGCGTCGCGATCGGCGACGGCATGTCGGGGAGCGCCGTCCACGCGTTGGTCGTCGGGTTGTAGGTCTCGGCGTTGACGATCGCGGCCGCCGACGTCAGGTCGGGGCCCGACGACGCGCCGCCGGTCACGAGGACGCGGCCGTCGGCCAGCACGACCGTGTTCAAACCGTGTGCGCCGCGCGCAGCGCGCATCGACGCGGCCGACGACCACGAGTTCGTCGCCGGGTTGTACGACTGGCAGGTCGCGACCGAGCCGACCGGCAACGGCAGACCGAGGAACACGGTGACCTCGAAGCCGCCCGACATCAGGACGCGGCCGTTGTTCATCGTCGTCAGTCCCGGTCCGAGGCGGCGGCTCGACATGTTCGGCCCGTTCGACCACGTGCCGGTCGACGGCTGGAAGATCTCCGACGTCGCCTGCGCGTTCGCGAGGGCCTGGAT
>JAEYTU010000465.1 GCA_023433825.1 Planctomycetota bacterium | reverse complement strand
GTGCTGCTGTGGATGGCGACCGGTGCCGGTGGAACGGCACTCGCGCGCGAGCGTCTCGGACGACTCCGCGTCGGGGCGTCGGCGGACTTGCTCGTCGTCGCGTTGCCTCGACCGATGTCACCGTCCGCATTCGCGGCGACGTTCGTCGCCGGTGATCTGACCGTGGCCGAAGTGCTCGTGCGTGGGCGGCGATGGCTGCCGCCGCCGCCGCGCCGCCGTTGAGGCCCCGCGCGGACCTTCCTACAGTGCCCCGCTCGAAACGGCCCCGCCCGACGCGGACGCCCGCCCTCGAAGGTCACCCACGGCTCCGCATTGCAGCATCCCATCCTCGACTTGATCGCGCGTTCTCGCCGCTTCGTCCTGACCGGTCACGAGAACCCCGACGGTGACTGCCTCGGTGCGCAGGCTGCGCTCTACCACCTGTTGCGCGCGCTCGGGAAGGACGTCGTCGTCCTGAACCCGGACCCGCTGACGCACAGCTACGACTTCCTCGCGCGCCACACGCCGTTCACGTCGGTGCGGACCGGCGCGCCGGTGCCGCCGATGGACGTTCTGGTGCTGCTCGACTGCCACGAACTCAGTCGCGTCGGTTCGCTCGGCGATCGGTTTCGGATCATGCAGCCGAAGATCGCCGTCATCGATCACCACCTCGGCAGCGACGCCGGCGACGGAACGGTGAACTTCGTCGACCCGACCGCTGCGGCGACCGGCGCGCTCGTTCGCGAACTCTGGCGGATGCACGACCTGCCGCTGACCGCGCCCGCGGCCGAAGGCGTCTTCCTGTCGCTCGTCGCCGACACCGGTTGGTTTCGGTACTCGAACACCGACTCCGGTGTGCTGCGGATGGCCGCCGAGATGATCGACGCCGGTGTGCGACCGGCGGAGTTCTACGACCGGATCTTCCGGCGACATCAAGCCGAGTCGGTCGGACTCCTCGCGCGGACGCTGACGACGCACCAGATCCGCCTCGACGGGCGCTACGCGTATGCGGTCGTCGATCGGCCGACGATGGACCTCGCGAGCCGGATCGACTTCGACACCGACACGATCATGGAACCGCTGCGTTCGCTGGAGTCGGTCGAGGTCGTCGCGCTGCTGAAGGAGCGCGCGAACCAGATCGTCAAGCTGTCGCTTCGCGCCCGCGGCGACGTCGACGTGCAGCGGATCGCGGCGACGTTCGGCGGCGGCGGACATCGCAAGGCCGCCGGCGCGACGATGAACATGCCGTTGACCGAGGCGATCGCCGCCGTCGAGTCCCGTGTTCGCGCGGCGCTCGAAGCCCCACGGACGGACGCGCCGTCGTGACGACGTTCGCGCTGATCTCCGACATCCACGCGAATCTGGCCGCGCTCGAAGCGGTGCTGCGTCGCATCGACGAACTCGGTGTCGGCGAGATCGACTGCCTCGGCGACGTGATCGGCTACGGCGCCGAACCCGAACGTTGCACGGAACTGGTCATGCAGCGATGCAAGTGGACCCTGATGGGGAACCACGACTGGGGCCTGTTCCACGAGCTGGACGACTTCAATCCGCTCGCACGCGAGGCGCTGCTGTTCACGCGCAGGCGATTGAAGCCGGGCTTGTTCAGCCGCCGGCGCAAGCAACTGTGGGAGTTCCTCCAGGGATTGCCGTCGCGGGTCGACGACCACGACTGCGTGTTCGTCCACGGCTCGCCGCGCGATCCGATCATGGAGTACGTGCTGAAGAGCGACGGCTTCCTCGAACGCGAGAAGTTGGCCGACGTCTTCGCGCGCATCGATCGCCCCTGCTTCGTCGGCACACGCACTGGCCGGGAATCCACCGCACGGACTTTCGGTTCACGCAGGCCATCGACGGCCAGAACGTGTTCGAGCTGACCGGCGAGCCGGCGATCGTCAACGTCGGCAGCGTCGGCCAACCCCGCGACGGCGATCCGCGCGCGTCGTTCGCCGTCGTCGACGGCAACCGCGTCGAGATCCACCGCGTGACCTACGACTTCCGCGTGACGCAACGTTCGATCCTCGAAGCCGGCCTGCACCCGGCGCTCGCCGAGCGCCTCGCCCGCGGCAAGTGACCGATGACCGCGCCGCATGACGTCGTCGTCGTCCTGTGCACCGCAGAGCCGGACCGCGCGCCGCCGCTCGTCGACCGCCTGCTCGACGAACGGCTGATCGCCTGCGCCAATCTCGTCGGCCCCGTGCAGTCCCGGTATCGGTGGGAGGGCAAGGTCGAGGCTGCGACCGAGACGCTGCTGGTGCTGAAGACGCGCCGCGACCTCGTTCCGGCGCTGAAGGCGGCGATCGCGACGCACCACGGCTACGCCGTCCCGGAGGTCCTGGTGCTCGGCGTCGACGACGGGCTCCCGAGCTATCTCGACTGGGTCGTCTCGTCGTGCCGGCCGCCGGACCCCGCCGGCGGTGCGATGCCGTGACGATCGGCGAGATGCCGAACGAGGAGCGCGACCGGCTGCACTGGCCGATGCTCCTGATCGCGATCGGACTCGCCGTCGCGACGTGGGTGCTGACCGGGAGTCTGGTCGGAGAACGCGAACCGGGCGGCCCGAGCTTGAGCCCGCAGGGACGCGCCGCACTGGCCGTCACCGTGCTGACCGCTGCGTGCTGGCTGCTGCGCGCGATGCCGCTCGCCGCGGCGTCGTTCCTGCCGCTCGCGCTGTTCCCGACGTTCGGCGTCACGACGATGAAGCAGGCGTCGACGGCGTATGCCGACCCGATCCTGTGGATGTTCTTCGGCGGATTCGTCCTCGCGCTCGCGATCGAACGCTGCGGCCTGCACCGCCGCGTCGCGCTGCGTGTCGTCGGCTGGATCGGTGCCGCGCCGCGGCGGCTCGTCCTCGGGATGCTGGCGGCGTCGACGCTCCTGTCGATGTGGATCAACAACACGGCGACGACACTGGCCCTCTTGCCGATCGGCTGGGCGCTCGTCGAACGCGTCTCGCACGCCGGTGCGCTGTCGGATCGCGACGCGCGCCGCTTCGGCATCGCGATGATGCTCGGGATCGCATACGGCGCATCGGTCGGCGGCGTCGCGACGCCGATCGGCACGGCGCCGAACCTGCTGTTCTTCTCGGTGTGGCGGCCGTTCGTCGACGCCGGTGCGCCGCCCTTTGCGTTCCTCGACTGGCTGCTCGCGTTCGTCCCGTTCGCGGTCGGCTTCTCGTTCCTGATCTGGATCGTGCTGACGCGGATCCTGTTCCGGTTGCCGGCCACGGCCGGGGAAGGCTCGGCGCGGCTGCTCGACGACGTCGCCAACCTGCCGCCGATGTCGAGCGCCGAGAAGCGCGTCGCCGCCCTGTTCGCGCTCGCGGTGATCGCGTGGGTCACGCGTGAGGACGTCAGCTTCGGCGACGGCCACGTGATCGCCGGATGGGCGAGCCGCGTCGGCGCTCCGGAGATCAAGGACGGCACCGTCGCGATCGGGATCGCGATCCTCGCGTTCCTGATCCCGGGCGGCGGCCGCGGCAGTCCGCCCCTGATGGACTGGGCGACTGCGCGGCGGATTCCGTTCGAGATCCTGTTCCTGCTCGGCGGCGGTGTCGCGATCGCCGACGCACTCGGCGGCACCGGTGCCAGCGCCGTCTTCGGCGCCGCGCTCGCTCCGGTCCTCGACGACGTCCCGGCGTGGCTCGCAGTCGGCATCGTCGTCGCGTTCCTGACGTTCCTGACCGAGGTCGCCAGCAACACGGCGATCACGGCGCTGATGCTGCCGCTGCTGCTCGAGACCGCACGCCAGGCTGGACTCGATCCGCGGCTGCTGTTGTTGCCGGCGACGATCGCCGCATCGTGTGGATTCATGATGCCGATCGGCACACCGCCGAACGCGATCGTGTACGCGACCGGCAAGGTCACGATGCGAGAGATGGCGTGGGCGGGGATCTGGTTGAACCTCGCGTCGATCGTCACGCTGACCGCCGTGATGTGGTTCTGGGCGTTGCCACTGCTCGGCATCGACCCGAACGTTCGCCCGACGTGGTTGAAGTGAATCGCACGGAAGCACGGCCGCGTGCGCCGCGCGTCGGCCTCTGGTTGCTGCTCGGCCTGCTCGCCGTGTTCGGTGCGTTCGCCCACGGCTACGTCGAGAACACCGACGCCGAGGTCACGATGCACGCTGCGCGCGGCTTCGTGCAGCGCGGGACGTTCGGCCTCGTCGCCGACGCGCCGGACGGTTGGGCGGCCGAACGGGCGACCGTGCACTACGTCACGTCGTCCGGGCAGTACGGGATGCGCGGCGTCGACGGTCGCATCTACGTCTGGTTCCCGCTCGGACACGCATGGTGGATGGTGCCGTGCGTCGTCGTCGGCGATCTCGTCGACCGCGTCGCGCCGGCGGCCGCGGCGGCGCTCGTCGATCGAAAGGGCGAGGTGTTCGGCACGATGTTCGGCGCCCGGTTCGTCGTCAGCATCGTCGCGGCCGTCGCCGCCGCCTTCGCTGCGTGGTTCGCATTCCGCCTCGCGCGCACGCTCGGTGCTGCGCCGCGGGACGCGCTGGCGGCAGTGTTGGTCGCGGTCTTCGCCACGCAGGTCTGGCCCGGTGCGAGCCTGACGACGTCGGATGGCCCGGGCGCCATGTTGCTGCTGCTGCACGCGTGGCTCGTCGCGCGCGCGGCGCGCGACGGCGCCACCCGCGACGCGCTGCTCGCCGGCCTCGCCGGGGGTGCTGCGGTGCTGGTCCGTTACCCGCACGCATTGCCGGTCGGGATCCTCGGCGCGTGGCTCGCGCTGTCGACGGCACGCCGACACGGCGTCCGCCCGATCCTGACGTTGGTCGCCGGGACGATCCCGTTCGCGATCGTCTTGCTGGCGACGAACCACGCGCGGTTCGGCGACTGGGCGGAGACGGGGTACAGCGCCGGCGCCAACGAGACGTTCTTTCGCTACCCGGTGCTGCAGGGCATCGCGCTGATCCTGTTCGCGCCTGGGAAGGGCCTCGTCTGGTTTGCGATGCCGCTCGTCGTCGTCGTCGCCGCGTTCGTCCACGCGCTCGTCCATCGCGATCGACGCACCGCCGGTCTCTGGGCGTGCGTCCCGTGGATCGCGTCGCTGGCTGCACTGCTGTTCGCCGTCGGTCGAACCGGTGGGTGGGCCGCAGGGCAGTGCTACGGGATCCGCTACTTCACGCCGATCGTCCTCGCCTCGGTCACGGTCGGTTTCGCACTGCTCCGACCGTTCGAACGGTGGCCGCGCCTCGTGCACCTCGTGCGGCTCGTCGTCGTCCTCGGCGTCGTCGCCGCGGCCGGCGGCGTCGTCACGCCGTACCGCGGGCAGCAGGAACTCGCGATCCCGGCGGCCGGGGTCG
>JAEYTU010000441.1 GCA_023433825.1 Planctomycetota bacterium | reverse complement strand
CGGGAGGCCCCAGCAAGTGCTCGCCCATCGCGGTCCGCGATGTCGGCCTCTGCGCGTAGCGCGGAGGCCTTGGGCGGCGGCCCGATCGCGGGCCGCGATGGGCCGGACGTGCCGCGATCCCTCGCGTGACGCCACAGCTTGTGGGGTTCGTTTCTTGGCGACTGCCGTTTGCGGCCGGTGTCGCGAGCGGCACGGGAGGCCCCAGCAAGTGCTCGCACATCGCGGTCCGCGATGTCGGCCTCTGCGCGTAGCGCGGAGGCCTTGGGCGGCGGCCCGATCGCGGGCCGCGATGGGTTCAGCTTGTGGAGTCATCGTTCAGCGTCCGGGCTGCCCTTCGGGCTTGCGAAGGCGTTCGAGTTGGGCGCGCACGAGAGCGCCGAGTTCCTGTTGGCGGTTCTGCTCGAGCAACGTCGCGAGTTGGTCGAGTTCCTGGATCCGCCCGGCGCGCGCCTGCGCGTCGATCGTGCCGAGCTTTCCAGCAACCTCTTCGCGCATCGTCGCGAAGCGTTCGGCCTCGGGAATGTTGTGCTCGCCGTAGTCGGAGAGCAGCCGATCGAGGTCGCGGCGCACACGGTCGTAGCTGTTTCGTGTGTCGAAGAAACGTGCCTCGACCAGATCGGCACCGACCTTCTCGAATCGCTCCCCGAGCGCCGTCAGCAGGTCCGCGCGCAGCGCCGTCGCCTCGCGCAACGTCTCGTCGTCGAACGGCAGTTCGGTCACCAGTTTCGCGAGCAGATCCAGCGCCGCGCCGGGTCGCGCCTGCATGACCGAACGCGCTTCGTTCAGCAGTCCGCGGGCGCGCAGCTTCTGTTCGCTGAACACGACCGCGACCTTCAACTTGATCGCGGCGATCGGCTGGGCCGACGTCAGCGTCACGAGATAACGACCGTCGCGAGTCGTCGTCGCGAGGTCCATCGGTTGGCTCGGCTGGATCGCGAGCCGGGTGGCGCCTTGTCCGAGCACGAACTCGCGAACCCCTGCAACGCGTTCCGTGCCGGTCGTGGCGAACGCCGCATCGGAACGCGCGAGGACACCCCCGGGGACCGCATCGCTGGCGAACGCGAGGCGCAACCCCTCGAGGCCAGCCGGTCCGGCCGTGATCGAGACATCGAAGCCGTCGGCAGCGGCCGTCGTCGCGACCGCACCGCCGAGATCGCCGAGCGACGCGAGACCGGCGGCGGCCAGATCGCGCAGCGGGCCGCTCGTCGCTGCCGGCGTCATCGACAGCAGCAGCGGACGCTCGACCGTCACCATCGCGCACGCATGACCGGCCTGGATCCACGACCGCCCGGCGACGGCCAGCTCCTGGCGCTCGGAGGTCGGCTCCACGACGAGCGCGATGTCGTCGAACTGCACTCGCGCGCCAACCTGTGGCAGCAACGCGAGCAATTGGACGTGCGCGGTCTCGTAGCCGACCGGCACCGTCGCCTCGCCGGAGACCCGCTGCCAGTCGCCGGCCTCCGTCGCCGGGGCTCCGGTCACGAGCACGGTTGCCGCGGCGACGTCGGTCTCCACGGCCGCCGAACCTCGCAACTCGAGCCGAACCGCGCCGAGGCCGCCGTCGAACGTCCGCACCCAGCCGTGGAAACGGAGCCGCCCGCCGGACTGCACACCGACAGGTGCCTGCGTGCGGCAAAGCCCGAACGTCGGCGCCGCAGCGCCTTCGACGGCATTCGCGGTCGCTTCCAACGAACCGGTCCCGGTCCGACCCCGTCCGAGCTCGAATCGCGCCCCGCCGCCGACATCGAGCTCGAAGCCGTCGGTCGACTCGCACGCACCGATGCTCGCGGCGAGCAGGTTGCCGGCGACGACCTCCGGCGCAGTCGTCACGCCACGGCCGCCACTCCCACCGGTCGGTCCGCCGCCGAAGACGAGCCACGCACCGATGCCGCCGACGAGGACCAGCGCGGCCACGAGGCCTGCGACGCCGCGCCGACGACTCTTCGCCAGCCGCTGGTCGTCCAGGCGGTGCAGTTGCAGATCGTCACCGCCGGGATTCGGCGCGCCGGCCGCCTTGAAGATCAGGCGCGTCCGACCCGCGACGAACACGTCGAACGGCGCCAAGACGACTTCGGTGATCCGGCGACCGTCGATCCACGTCCCGTTCGTCGAGCCCGCGTCGACGAGGACGTAATGCCCCTCTTCGAAGCGGATCTCGCAGTGCTCGCTCGAGAGCTTCTCGTCCTTGAACGCCAGCGTGTTGGTCGGCTTGCGCCCGATCGACAGACGCCCGTCTCCGAGCGCGAAGACCTCGCCTTGGCGATCCCCTTCGAGGACCTCGAGGACGTAGTTCGTCATGTGCAGTGCAGTGCGGTATGCGCTGAACCGACGTCGACTCCGAGTGCGATCGGAAGCGAGCCGGATGGAAGGGAGCGAGACGACCGTCGACGGAGTCGATCCGCGAGGTCGTCAGGTCGGCACATCGTGAAAGAGCGGCGGCGCGGGCAGGCCAGCCCGGTGCCACCGGCGGCATCGACCTGGAACTCCCGCGCATCGGGGCAAGCAACACGGCGGGGCGAGCCTGCAGGTACCCTTCGACGACGACGTAAGCTACGCGGGGATGTGGTTCTGTCAATTCTCGGGACGACGCGCGTGCGAAGGGGAACTCGATGGCGCGTAGGTACCTCGTCCGACCGCTGCCGCCGCAAGGCACGTCGTCGCTGCCGCCCGACGTCGCCCACCATCTCGGCGTCGTGCTGCGCGTCCGCGTCGACGACGAGATCACGTTGTTCGACGGAAATGGGAACGAATGCGTCGCGCGCGTCCGCGCCGTGCGCCGTGGCGCCGTCGACGTCGAGTGTGGCCCGCCGCACCCGGGTCACGTCGACGCGACGGTTCGCGTCGAAGTCGCCTTCGCCCTGCCGAAGGGCGCTCGGAGCGAATGGGTGTTCGAGCATGGCACCGAGGTCGGGATCGCGACGTTCCGGCCGCTGGTGACGGCGCGTTCGACCGAACGCGCCGGCGACGCCGACTCGACCGCGAACCGCGTCGCACGCTGGGAACGGATCGTCGCCGCCGCCGCTGGCCAGTGTGATCGCGCGTCGGTCCCGATCGTCGTGCCGCCCGAGCC
>JAEYTU010000433.1 GCA_023433825.1 Planctomycetota bacterium | reverse complement strand
GTGCTGCTCGATCCGCCGCGCACCGGCGTCGGCGCCGGCATCGTTCACCTCGCGAAGCTCGCGGCGCCGGAGGTCTGCTACGTCTCGTGCGACCCACCGACGCTCGCGCGCGATCTACGCGTGTTGTGCGACAACGGCTACGCGGTGCGCAGCGTGACGGCGTTCGACCTGTTCCCGCAGACGACGCACGTCGAGTGCGTCGTGCAGCTCGCGCGGACGTGATCGCTCGCGCGCGTCAGCGACGCGCCGCGCCGAACCGGACCTCGGCGCCGATGAAGAACATCTGCTCGCCGAACGTGTCCCGCGACGTCGACACCGGCGCGCGGCTCTCGTTCGTCAGGTACGAGTAGTCGGCGAACAACGCCATGTTCTCGCCGAGATCGAGCACGGTCTTGACGCCGCCGCCGAAGAAGAACTCGGTGGCCGACGACGCGCCGCTCTCCTCGAGGATCTTCAGGTACTGAGCGTGCGCGAACGGCGCGATCGCGAACCCGCCGGAGAACTCCATTCGGTAGCGGAGCTGCGCGTCGACCCACAGGCTGCCGGCCGGCTTCTGCGCGTCGTAGTTGTAGACGCGGTCCTTGTCGTCGGAGAGCGAGCCGTCGGCGACGAGTTCCCAGACCGAGCTGTCGGTCTGCGGGAAGTACCACTCGAGATGTCCGCGACCGCGCCAGAGTCCGGAGGGCAGTGAGCTCGTGTATCCGCCGGAGACGCCGAACGTGCCTTCCGAGTCGTTCTGCTCGCGTTCGACGCGGACCGTGAAGATGAAGCCCTGGTCCGGGCGGCCGGTCACGCGGTCGAGCGTCAGCGTGTTGTGCTCCAGCGTGATGCGGCCGCCGTAGGCGCTGAAGTTGTCCGGGATCACGTAGCTGAACGACGTCGCGTCGTTCCGGTCGAAGCTGTAGCGCTTGTAGAACGCCGACAGTTCGAGCCGCAGTCCTTCGTCGACCTCGCGCGAGAACCCAAGCGCCGCGCCCCAGTCCGAGCCTTCGTAGCGACCGGTCGGGACGAAGTCGTCGCCGCGATAGAAGCCCTCGCGGTAGTACGGCCAGAGTCGGCCGTGCACTTCGAGGTTCGTCTGGTTCCCCTTCCCGAGGATCAGGTTGTCCTTGACGCCGAAGTAGCCGCCGTCGCGACCGGCGTAGGCCTGCAACACACCTTCGCGCCCGCCGAACTGGTCGTCGCGGAAGTAGACGTGCCCGTCGAGGCCGTAGGTGTCTTCGAGTCCGACCGCCGGATCCTCCTTGCTCGCGATCGAGCCGAGCAGTCCCGCGCGGACCTGCAGCAGCGAGGCGTAGGGGCTCGGGCGGTTCCGCACGAGCATCAGGTCGTCGTAGGTCTGGGCAGCGGCAACGCTGCAGAGAAACGCGGCGAACGCGAGCGCGAGGAACGGTCGGGACTGCATCAGGCGCGGAAGGATACGCATCCCCCCGGCAATCGAAGTGAAACAAAGGTGCCTGGCACTTTCGTTTCACTTCGCCGGAGAAAGTGAAACAAAGGTGCCAGGCACCTTCGTTTCACTTTCCCCGCATCACCGCGGCGTCAACACGACGCCGGAGAAGCCGTGCGACGCCACCGGCGACTGCACGTAGTGCGCGTCGATGTGCGCCCGCAGCATCGCCGCGCCCGGGTACAGCGCGTCGGTCGCGGCGAGGGCGGCGCCGACCTCGGACGTCACGACGACCGTCGTGCCCGCTTCGATCCGCTGCGCGACGTGCGCGTCGAACAGTGAAAGCGTCTCCGCCATCGCTTCGACCGGCGCCGTCGCCAGATCCGTGACCAGGAACCACGCGACCTCCGGCATCCGAACGTGGATCGCTTCGAGGTCGCGCACCGGCCCGACGAGCAGCAGCACGTCGCGCCCGTCGAACAACTCGCCATACCCACGGGCGAACGCCCGACTCCGCTCCGGTTCGTCGTAGTCGACGACCCGCGCCACCCCGAGCGCCAGACTCCCCGCCAACGCCGCTACGACGAGCGACGTTCGCCAGCGCCGCACCGCGAACCATGCGAACGGGAACGCGAGCGGCAGCAGGTACGCCCCGCGCTCGCTGTAGATCGACGTCAGCAGGAACGCGGCCGTCAGGTACGCGAGCACCGCGAGCGCAAACCACCCGCGCACGCGCGCCGTCGTCGTCCACGCGATCCAGCACGGCGCATACGGAACGACGAGTTCCTGCCACACCGTCCACCCCGCTTTCGGCAGGTCGCGCATGCGCCGCCCGGCGAACTCCTGCAGCAGCGCCAGCGAGTCGACGTCCGGCAACGGCCGCCCGGTCACCGCGCCGAGGACGAACGGCAGCGCCACGACGCCGACGACATGCGCACACGTCACGACGACGAGCCAGCGCCGGCGCACGCCGAGACCTTCGCCGAGCGCCCAGAACAGTACGACCAGCAGATGCCCGGTCGCGTGCGCACCGGTCGCCAGCGCCGTCGCGACGCCCGCCGACACCGCCGCGCCGTTGCCCGGCCGCGCGACGACGCGAGCGAATGCCGCGAACGCGACCCCCGCGAACGCGACGAACGCGCCGTGCAGTTCGACCACCGTCGCGAAGAACACGACCGCAGGGCACGCGGCGACGAGTCCCGCCGCCAGCGCGGCCTGCCGACGGTCACACCCGAGCGTCGCGAACGCACGATGCCCAGCGAACACCCCGACACCCGTGCCGACCGCGCTCAGCACGCCACCGGCCGCGAACAGCCCGACACCGAACGGCGCCAACGCGTTCTGCACGAGCGCCAGCAGCGGCATGTACAGCAGATGCTGCGGGTACAGCAGATGACCGCGCAGCCGCGACTCCAGCAGCTTCGGCGCGTCGCCGTAGAAGCTCTCCTGACGCAGCAGCAGATACCCGACGACGGCGAACGCGGCGATCAGGAACCCGTCGCGCGCCTGCGGCGGTCCCCTTTCACTGTCGTTGCCCGTCATCCCGCGGATCGTGCCGCGTCACCCGCCGCCCGTCACCCCGCGCCCGTCACGCCGCTGCGTAGGCCGACAGCAACTGCTCGATCTCGTGCTCGGGCGCGAACCGCCGCTGCAGGTCCTCGCGCAGCCGAACGCCGAGCGCCCCCGACGCCGACCGGTTCTTGCACAGCGCCAGCACGCTCTTCGCGAGGCTCGCCTCGTCGTCGAACAACAGCCCCGTGTCCTTGTGGCGGATCAGTTCGCGATTGCCGAGCACGTCGCTCGCGACGACCGTGCGCCCGAGGATCCCGGCTTCGAGGATCGTCGGGCTCATGCACTCGTGCTCCGACGTGTTCAGCACGACGTCGGCGTCCATGTACGCGGCGCCGATCCGCTCGCCCGACAGCGCCGGCAGAACGCGGATCCCCGGCTCGTTCGCCGCCTTCGTCCGCAGTAGAGCCGCGTACTCGGGATCCTGTTCGGGACCGACGACGATCATCTCGGCGTCGACACCGTGCGCCCGCAGCACGCGGATCAGCGACAGCGCGCGGTGCTGGCCCTTCACCGGCCGGATTCCGCCCGGCAGCAGGATCAGAAATCGACTGCGCGGAATGCCGAGCGAACGTCGCAGATCGGTGCCCTCGGTGTTGCAGCGTGTCGCCGCACGCGGCACGACGTCGACCTTGCCGACCGTCTCGGGCAGCGCGTCCTCGATACCGCGTGCGAACGTCGCCGACGGCGCCAGCACGCGGTGCGCGCGCCGCAGCACTTCACAGACGAGTGGTCCGAGCGGTTCGTCGTGCACGTGCAAGTGAACGTCGTCGCCGCCGACCGAGACGACCCACGGCAGCCGCAGTCCGAGCAGCGGGATGCCG
Organism: Planctomycetota bacterium; assembly: GCA_023433825.1. GTDB lineage: Bacteria > Planctomycetota > UBA1135 > UBA1135 > UBA2386 > JAEYTU01. The sequence goes on along the minus strand of JAEYTU010000433.1, from coordinate 221 downwards.
CTCGCGAACGCGTCGTGCGCGTGAACGATGTCCGGCTTGAAGCGGTCGATCGCGCCCTCGAGCGACTGCTTGAGTCCACCTTCGCCGGTCGCGCCGAACACCTCGCACAAGTGCCCGCGGCGTTGCAGCCCCTCGCGGTACCGCTGGACCGTCGCGGCACTGCCGCGATACCGGTCGACCGGCGCAGGGGTCAGCAACAGGATCTTCACGAGGTGCGGTAT
>JAEYTU010000398.1 GCA_023433825.1 Planctomycetota bacterium | reverse complement strand
GCCCTCGATCGGTGCGTCGTTCGCGTCGACGACGTGGAAGCGCAACGTCGAACGCGCGACTTCGACGCGGTCGTTGGCGGACACCGATGTGGGGTCGACGACGGCGGGGGCGGGCGTGGGGGCGGGGGCGGCGTCGCGTTCGCGTTCGCGTTCGTCGGCCAGGGTAGTGGTCGTCGTCGATTCGTGGTTGCGTTGCCCGACGCGCAACAGCAGCCCGAGTGCGAGCACGACGGCGATGGCGAGAACGATCCAGACGAACGGAGCGACGGAGCGTTCGGATCGCGGCATGCGGCGAGCGTCGACTCGGTGGGTGGCCCCGTCCATCCCCGGTTGTCGGAGCGCGCGCCTACGACAACCCGGCACCCAGCCGTTCCAACGCCGACGCGACCCCGGCGAGGATCGGCGTCGCGACGGCGTCGGGAAACGCGTCCGGCAACTGCGCGCGCACGTCGGCGAGCGCTTGTGCTCCGCGCGTGAGGATGTCGGGCAGCACTTCGCGCGCGTCTGCTTCCGGCAGGTTGACGTGGGCCGCCGTCGTCAGCAAGTGGCGAGGTCGAACACTGGTCCACTTGTAATGACGACCGGATCCAACGACAGCCATCGCCATCTTCAGTTTTTGTCGGGCCAACGCTCCGTTCGCGACGAGCGGATGCACCGAGAGCACGTCAGAGATCGGCGGGCGGTGATGCGGCGGACGTCCGGCGGCGTCGCGGTCGGTGAATGGATCTGAAGTGCGCCGACGCAGTCGCCACCGATGTCGGTCAACAGGTCGAACATCTGTGCCGCTCAGCCTCGAGGCGCGCGGTCGGTTGCACTCGAACTTCGGTGGCTTCTGCGCGCCTCGTCGCTTGCCGCGGCAGCTTGGGCGGCATCCCTACCCATCGCAGCCCGCGATCGGGCCGCAGCCGAAAGCCTCCGCGCTACGCGCGGAGGCCGACCTCGCGCGGGCCGCGATGGGACGAGACGTGTCTTCTGGGGCCTCCAGAGCCGCTCCCGGCGCCGCGACCAAACGACCGTCGCCAACGAACGGACCTCGTGAACTGTTGCGAGCCGCGAGGATTCGCGGCCCTTGCGGCCCATCGACATTCACGCTCAGCCGCGGGTCGCGCGCGGGTGTTGCTTGATCTCGCGGTTGCGTGATCGCGCGGTCCGTCGGCTGCTGCGTGGAGTCAGCCAGCGTCCAGCATCGCGCCCTTGATGCCAAGGTCGCCGAGTGCGGGAGATCCGGGGAACAGCAGGTAGTAGGGGTCCTGGGTCATCGGTCCCCGCACCTGCTGCCCGCAGCTCGGGCAACGCGCCGGGTTGCTGAAGCGCCAACGGCCTCCTGTCGGGGATGTAGCCAGCGCCGCCTCCAAGATCTGTTGCGCTGATTCGGTCAAGGCCCAGGGGTGATGCGGCCCTACAAGGTCCACGTATGCGGGATCGAACGCCGACCAGACGAGCGTCGATGTGCCCGCGTCGTCGTAGAGGAACCCCTCGTTGCCGAAGCCCGCGTGGTACGGGCATGGCTGATCGAACATGCTCTCGGTGCCGCACGAGTCACAGCGAACGATCAACGCGCCCCCATCTGGCCAACATCCTCGTCGTAGTCGCAGTCGCAGCTCAACCTCTGGCCTCCGCAGGCCGGGCATCGCTCGACTTCACATCCGGGAACGTGCTGCTGACCCTTGAGGACGGCGCAGTCGCGGCAGGGCATGCGATCCGCTCCCCAGTCGTCCCCCTCATCGCCGTAGCGGATGCGGACATGCTCGACGCCTCCGATCGACACAGTCAGGATCGTCTGCGCCGCTTGGATGCGCTCGGGCCAACCCTCGATCATCTCGACCCCCTGATCCATGACTCATCGTTGCGCACTGCGTGACGTCCGTCCGCCCAACGAGTCGGTCGACCCCGCCCCCGCGGCGCGCCTGCAGTCGCCGCCGGATGTCGGCGTCGTCGCTCTTCGAATTGCGGCGCCCCATCCCTCACGACTCCCACGGAAGTGGTGGATCCTTCTCGACGCGGGGCTGCACCGTCATCTCGAGGCCAAGCGCACTGAGCAGCTTCAGCAGCGTGTCGAGCGTCGTGCGATCGGGAGCGCGCTCGATCCGCGAGACGGTGACCTGCGTCAGCCCGGCGCGGAGACCGAGTTCGGTCTGGCTGAGGTTCTGCTGGCGGCGGGCATCACGGATCGCTCGACCGAGGACGGTCGCTGCGTTGACGAGGGTCGACATCGGGCCATTCACCTGACGAATACTTCGTCGTTATTCGTTCAAAGTTATAAACGCGATCCATTCACCCAGTGAATGAACTTTGGCAGTAGCCACAAGTGGTTGTCAAACAAGGCCGGCCGCAACCCGTATCCCGCTCGCCAGCCCCGAATCGCGCGTGACCCGCCGCTGGACCGCCCCGGCAACGACCTCCGGACTCCCGACCACGACGACCTCGCGCCGCGCGCGCGTGACCCCGGTGTAGAGCAGCTCGCGGCTGACGATCGGGCTCGCCTGCGGCGGCAGGACCAGGATGACCCGGTCGAACTCGGAGCCCTGGCTCTTGTGGACGGTCGTCGCGAACGCCGACTCGTGTTCGGGCAGACGAACGCTGGCGAGGCTGCGCAGCCCCGACACGGCGCCGCGCGCGCCGGTGACCGGGAAGTGCGCGACGCCCTCCGACTCACGCCCGACATCGGCGAACACGACGCCGACGTCGCCGTTCCAAAGCCCGGAATCGGGGTCGTTGCGCGTGACGACGATCGGCCGCCGCAGTGGCCACGCCGCGGCGAACGGGTCGACGCGGCGGCGTCGCCGTTCGATCGCGTCCTCGACCGCGTGCACGCCGAACGGCCCGCGCCGATGCGCGCACAGGATCCGCGATCGTTCGAGCACCGCGAGTGCTGCCTCCGGCGTCGGCGTCGCGGCGAACGCGTCGAGCCATTCGCCGGCGAGGTCGGCGACCGCCGCCTCGTTGGTCGGCGTGACGAGTCGCAGACCCTTCCCGCCTTCGAGCACGCGCAGGAACGCGTCGGCGTCGCCGCTGCGCAGCGCGTCGGCCGCCATCACGAGTTCCTTGGCATCGGCGACGCGATAGTTGCGACGCAACCGGACGACGCTGCCGGGCAACTCCGCGCGACACACGTCGCCGAGGACGTCGCCGGCTTCGACGCTCGCGAGCTGGTCGTGATCGCCGACCAGCAGCACGCGACACGCCGGCGGCAGCGCATCGAACAACGCCGACATCAGCGTCAGGTCGACCATCGACGCCTCGTCGACGACGACGGCGTCGAGCGGCAGTGGGTTCCCGACATGGAACCGGAACGCCTCGGCGCCGGGA
>JAEYTU010000390.1 GCA_023433825.1 Planctomycetota bacterium | reverse complement strand
GAGTCGGCCGAGCAGTTCGTCGGCGACGACGGCGTCGCGGGCGCGCAGCGCGAGGACGCAGGTCGCGACGAGCAGCTCGCGGTCGGTCGGATGCTTGGCGACGAGACTGCGATGGAACGCGAGCGCGCCGGCGAGATCGCGCACCGGTGCGGGCACTTCGACGAGGTGCGGATCGGTGCCGCCGCCGAAGAGGTCGGGCAATCGAAACGGATGGCCCGGCGGCACGATCGCGTTGACGACGTGCAGCACCATCGTCGCGACGCTGCTGAGGTCGCCGGCGAGGAACGCGGTCTTGCGCACGTCGTCCTCGGCCAGCGTCAGCGCGATCGTCGGCTCGGGGGTCGACGGGGGCGGCACACCGAAGAGTTCGTCGACACGCCGCAGATGAAGTTGCCGGGACAGCCACCGCAGCGACTCGGGTTGCAGCCGATAGGCGGCGACGACGTCGAACACCGGGAACGCGGCGGTCGCGTCGCGGAGGTCCGGATCCTGTGCGACCAGATGCGTCGGAGCCTCTCGATAGAGGACGAGCCCATCGGAGAAGACGCGCATCGATTGCGTTTCTCGCAATTCCATTCCGGTGATATCAGACTTGAGCACGGTGACTCCGAATCCTGGAGGCGGCCAATCACTGGGGGGCCGCGGGTCGGTATTGCGACAGGACGTGCCCACCACCGAAAGCGCTCCGATCAGAAGCGCTGTCATCACTGGAGTTGCGACTGCGTCAGTCATGGCGATTTGCAGAAATCCGAGACCGGGACCGGAAAATCTCAATCTCATTCCGAAACGAATCTGCCGTGCAGGGAAGACCAGATTTCGCACGACCGGAGACTAGGGGTATCTTCCCAATGCATGGCAACGCTAGCCGACAAGATCAACTTCCTGCTCGAAGAGCGGGGCCTGATGAAGCGTGACCTCGCAAGGGCACTCGAAATCTCGCCCCAGACCGCGACGGACATCTGCAAAGGCAGGTCAGCCATCACGCTCCCACACCTGCGGAACCTGATCCGGTTCTTCGGTCTGCGCGCTGATTACTGGATGGACGAGGAACGCCTCGAACCGGCCGACATCGACGAGTTCGTACCGAGGCTCAACGACAAGTTCCATGCGATCGCGAAGACGAGATTGCTGCACTTGGAGGATCCTGCGGGATTCGTCGACCGCTTGATTCGCCTCGCGAGTCGACACCGCGACGAGTACGCGCGGACCTACGGACCGCTCGGTACCGACGAGCGCGATCTGCTCGGCATCCCGAGCAAGATCGGCGGCATGGTCGGTCGCATTCAAAGCGGCGAGACGAACTGACCGATCGCGGACGCGGCGCCGCTGCGTCATCGCGACGTCATTCTGCGCGACACGAAGATTCGTCGTCGCGTGCGACACGCGCCGTTGCTTGCAGCGATGGCCGTCGATTGCATGGGCGGATGCGCAATCTCTTCTGTTCCGCCGCGGCACTGCTGCTCGCGGCCTGCGGCTCCACCACCGGCGCCGCGCGAACGCTCAACGAAACCGCCGACCCGCTCGTGCCGACGAACTCGGTCGAGATCCGGGCCGGGCGCCCAGTGGCCTCGCTGCCGGGAGAGCGGTTCTTCCGAAACGTTCGCCAGCTGACGTTCGACGGCGAGAACGCCGAGGCGTACTGGTCGGCGGACGGCACGAAGCTGGTCTTCCAGCGCCGCAGCGGGTCGAAGATCCCATGCGATCAGATCTTCGTGATCGACCTGACGACCGGGGAGCAGCGGATGGTCAGCAGCGGGAAGGGCCGCACGACGTGCGCGTACTTCCTGCAGGACGACGCCGGCATCGTCTACGCGTCGACACACCTCGCCGACCCCGACTGCCCCCCGCCGGTCATGGTCGTCGACCGGAAGTACGTGTGGCCGATCTACAAGGGCTACGACATCTTCCGCGCGAACGTCGACGGCACCGGCCTCGTGCGCCTGACCGATGCGCCTGGGTACGACGCCGAAGCGACGGTCTGTCCGGTCAGCGGCCGGATCGTGTTCACGAGCGTCCGCGACGGCGACCTCGAGCTGTACTCGATGGAACCGGACGGCACCGACGTGAAGCGACTGACGAACCGGATCGGCTACGACGGCGGCGCGTTCTTCTCGCACGACGGTCGCAAGCTCGTCCAGCGCTCCGGCTACCCGGCGAATGCGGACGAGGAACGTGAGTACCTCGCCTACCTGCAACGCGGCGTCGTCGTCCCGTCGAAGATGGAGATCACGGTGCTCGACCGCGACGGCAGCAACTTCCGCAAGGTGACCGACAACGGGAAGGCGAACTTCGCGCCGTTCTGGCACCCGGACAACCGCCGGATCCTGTTCGCGAGCAACATGGACGACGCGCGCGGGCGCAACTTCGAGATCTACATGATCGACGAGACCGGCGAGAACCAGGTCCGCATCACGCAGAACCCGACCTTCGACGGCTTCCCGATGTTCTCGCCGAACGGACGCCACCTCGTGTTCGCGAGCAATCGCTATGCGGCAGCCGCGACCGACACGAACGTCTTCGTCGCCGAGTGGGTCGAGAGCGGCGACGCACCGACGCCGGAAGTGATGCCGGAGGGTGCGGTCCCCGAGCCGACTCCCGGCG
>JAEYTU010000334.1 GCA_023433825.1 Planctomycetota bacterium | reverse complement strand
CTTCAGGACGTCGTCGGGGTGTAGATCTCGGTGAACAACTTCTCCTAAAAAAAAAACGGGCCCGGAGTTCTGCTGCTCTGGATGCCGGTGGCGTTCGCAGTCGGACTGTTGTTCGCAGTCCTCGTCGAGCGCCGCCACGGCTTGCCTGCCGTCGCAGTCGCGCACGCAGTGACCAATTACCTCTCCCTCCGCAGAATGCAGATCCGATGGCCGCAACCCCGCTGACGTTCGTGCTCGCATGTCTGACCGCCGTCGCGGCGGCGCAGACGCCGACGCCTGTTCCCGCCGATCGACCGCAGCAGGCGCCGCATCAGCATCCGCAACCGGCGCGGCCGCTGCCGGTACCGAAGATCGTCGCGCCGAAGCGAACGTCGCGCATCGACGTCGACGGCTCGCTCGACGATTGGCCGACGGTGCAACCGATCCAATTGTCCGATCCGCTGCAGATCTCGGGCAGCGCGCTCGGCGCGTGGCGCGGCCCGTCGGATCTCGCCGCCGTCGCATTCGTGACATGGGACGACAAGTACCTGTGGTTCGGCGCGAAGGTGCGCGACGACTGGCATCGACCACTCGGCCCGAGTGCCGCGACGATGACCGAGATTCCGCCCGCGGACGGGATCATGCTGACGATCGATCCGGATCGTGACACGCGCGCGCTCGGCAACGACCCCGGCCGTCGCGAGGACCGTGAATACTGGTTCGCGGAGGTCGTCCAACAGGGCCACGAAGTCGTTCATTGGGATCGACTGCGCGGAACGGCGCGATTCGTCGACGGCGCGAATCTCGTCGTGCTTCGCGATCCGCGCGAGCAGATGACGACCTACGAAGCGCGCCTGCCGTGGACGGACATCCTGCCGCCAGGACGCACGCCGTCGCCGCGCATGGTGTTCGACATGCAGATCGTCGTCGACGACTTCGACGAAGTGACCGACACGATGCCGCAGACGCGCATTGGCTGGACGTTCGGCTGTGGACCGCGCATCGATCCGGGCCTCTTCGGATCGGTCATGCTCGTCGAAGAATTGGTCGCCGGCGAGGCGCTGCCGGAGTTCCCGTCGCCGCCGACGCAAAAGGAGGATCCCGTCCCGCCCCGCGCGTGGTGGGTGCGATTGGCGGAGCGGCTGCGCACTGCGCCGCCGCGAGCGACCGCAGCCGACACGGGAGCCGCGGAGGAACTCGCACCGCCGACACGATTGCAGGCGTTGCGCGATCTCGAAGATCAACTCGCTGCGTTCCCGCGCACGGATTTCCTGCAGTACCAGTACCGAATCCACCGCCGTATGCGGCGCGAGACCGACGGCATCGCGGCCTCGGGATTGCCGTACTTCTGGCAGCACGTGCTGAACGACGTCAAGCAACGCATCGCGGAGCCGGCGCCAGAGAAGGGATTTCGATTGTTCCGATTGCCGCAAGGCGGCTGGATCGTTCGCAGCGCGACCGCGAACTTCGCGATCGACGCCGCAGGTCTCGACATCGAGCAGCACGTATGGGGTGCGATCGACTTCACGCTGTCGACCAGTCCGCTCGACGCATCGAAGCGCAACGACCAACTGCTGATCCGGCAAGCTGCCGCCAAACGGACGATGTACATGCACGTCGCCGTTCATCTGCCGGGACTCGACGCGTCGACGGTCCCGTTGGTCGACGTCGGCGGCACTTACACGACGTCGGGACTGAAGGTGGACGTCGTCGGCAGGAAAGACGAGGAAGGTCGCGTGACGTCGACGATCGGCTATCGGATCACGTGGCCGGACGGTGCAGTGCTGTGGGTGACCAGCCTCGCGCCGCCACCGGACGAAGTCGGCGCCGACCTGAAGACCGACGTGCTGCTGCTGTCGCCGCGTAACGCAGACGCAGCCGCATACGTCGCACGGACGCGGCCGGCACTGGTGGTGTTCGACGACGTCCTGCAATGCGCGTCGTGGTTCGGCGCGAGCGGCCGCGTCCCGCTGCAGGACGCGTTCAGCCTTCAGAACTCGCTGCGCCCGGTTCCGACGGTGATCTTGGGCCCGGGGGAATCGATCGACTCACCGCGGTGAGCACGCGGCTTTCATACAGGGAGTTCCCGATCCCGAATGCCGCCTTTCATCTCGCGGCTTTGCAATGATCAAAGAGCGTCGATACGGTGCCGCGCTGCTGTGGAGGGCAATCCGACTCACGGCAGTACCCCTCATCCAAGGAAACTATCGATGGCAAGCAAAGACGGCCAAAGCGCGCTGGAATTCATCCGGCAGTTGATCGCGAAGGACAATGCACTGAGCTACGGGGAAGTGAAGGAGGCCGCCGACAAGAAGGGCTTCAAGATCTTCCCGATCATGTACGGGCGCGCGAAGGCTCTCGAAGGTCTGGTGAAGGTGTCGAAGCGCGGCACCGGCAAAGCGGCGAAGGCCGCAGCCAAGAAGACTGCGAATGCAACGCCAGCGGGCGCGATGCCGGCGGCTCCCGCGCGTCGTGGCCCGGGTCGCCCGCGCAAGGTGCAACCGACCGGCTCCGATCTGAGCCAACTCTCTTCGATTCTCGACGCAGTCAAAGGCCACGCGCAGGAGCGTGACCGCTATCGCCGCGTCCTCGAGCAGATCCGCGGACTGCTCGAATCAGCGCTGAGCTGAAGCATTCACACCGACGACCACGTCGGTGCGTCGATCTCCGTCATGTGCCGCGCGGCCGCCACGTCGAACGCGGCGGCCACACGTCTGGTCACTGCGCCGGTTCCCCCGTCGCCGATTGCGACCCCGTCGACGGCTATCGCCGGCAGCACATTGCGCAGCGTGCTCGACAGGAACACCTCGTCGGCCGCGCGCAGCTCGTCCGCGCCGATCGAACGCTCGACGACGGCGATCCCGGCCGCGCGACTGGCGTCGATCACGAGCTGCCGCGTGATTCCGGCCAACAGACCGTCGGTCAGCGGCGGCGTGACGACGGTGCCGTCGATCACGGCGAACACGTTCGACGTCGACGCTTCGGTCACGTGTCCGGCGGCGTTCAGGAACACGGCGTCGCCGTCGCCGGCGGCGCGCGCCTCGGCGAGCCCCATGACGTTGTTCAGGTAGTTGCCGCTCTTGACGGCCGGATCGAGCGCGCGGCGATCGTTGCGCAAGCGCTCGACGATCCGCAGGCGCACCGGTGCGACCGGACCCGGAGTCCACTCGCGCACCATGACGACGATGCACGGCGCGCCTACGGCGTGGCGGAGGTCGATGTTCGGCGCATCGGCGACACCGCGAGTGACGATGATCCGAACGTAGTTCTCGCGATTCGCCGCGGCCTGCATCGTCTGCTTCGTGCGACGCATCAGCTCGACGTCGGAGATCCCGATCTCCATCCGGATGGCGGCCGCCGAGCTCCGCAGACGTTCGAGATGTTCGACGAACCCGAACGGGATGCCGCCGCGCGTCGCGACGACTTCGTAGATCGAGTCACCGAACAGGAACCCGCGATCGAGCACGGGGA
>JAEYTU010000274.1 GCA_023433825.1 Planctomycetota bacterium | reverse complement strand
GTCATGCGCGTTCTCGCCGAGGAAGGCGTGCCGCTGCTCAGCGCGACGCCGAACCCGGGCGCGCACGGCACCGAGCAGGTCTTCCTGCATCCGAAGTACCTGGGCGGCGTGCTCGCCGAACTGGTGTCCGGCGGGCACGACTGACGCGGCGCGCGCGCGGGCTCGCGCGCGTCGCGGAGCATCCCGATCAGCGGTGGATCAGGATGTAGTAGGCCTGCGTCGAGCCGGTGAACGCCGGCACCGTCGGGTTGATCGTCACGAACTCGACGCCGATGTGCAGACCGATCGACGAGCTGCCGAACGGACCGACCGGGATGTACGGCCCGGTTCCGAGACCGTTCGCGTCGAGCTGCAGCGTGTAGCCGGACATCAACGCGCCGAAGGCCGGGTCGGCCGGGTTGACCTCGAGCGTCTGGCCGAAGATCGGCAGGCTGATCGGGAAGATCGGTCCGACGTTCAGCAGCGGCACCGCGATCTGATTCGCGCGGCTGACGCCGCCGTGGACCTGCCACGCGACTTGGCCGGCGAGGTTCGCGAGGTCGGCCTGCGCCGTGCCCATCCCCGTGCCTTCGTACGACGGCGTCGCCGGCGCACCGCGCGACTCGCCCCAGTCCGACTTCGCCTGGATGACCGGTGCGTTCTCGGCCCAGCACATGATCGGCACGCTGTTCGTGCCCGACGCGTAGGTCAGCGTTCCGGTCGGACTCGCGAAGCCCCAAGACATCGGCGTGAACGTGTTCTCGCGCGCCGAGCCGTAGTGCGCCTGCGATCCCGGCGTCAGCTCGTGCTCTCCACCGCGCCAATTCAACGCCATGATGACCTCGTCACCGGCGAGCGGGATCGGCGTCGAGAACGTCGTGTTGATCCGGATGTTCGTCGGCGTCGCCCACGTGTAGGTGCCCTGCGCGATCGTCACGAGCGGGCCGACCGAGAAGTCCGGGTCGAAGCCGCCGCCGGTGCGCGCGCGCGCCGCGTGGAAGTTCACGCCCCAGCGGTAGCCGGTGTGCGGGAACGTCACGGTCGACGGCGACACGTGCAGCGACGTCTGCATGCCGCTCAGCATCCGCGTCTCCTTGCGGGCGTTCGTCGCGTAGGGGAACCAGCGCCAGGTCTTCGTGCCGGCGGGCACGCCAGTCGTGACGGTGGGGTTCGTGTACTCGGCCGGCGAGATCGTCGGCGGGAGGAAGTTGCGGTTCGAAACCGGGTCGAGTCGACCGATCAGCAGGTAGTTTTGATTGTGTCGGAAGACGAAGTTGCGATCGGGAGTCTGCGCAGCGAGCGACAGGCCGAGCAACGGAACGGACAGCAGAACGATGGCTCTCATCGGGAGGATCTTTGTCGTGCAGACTGCATGAGACTTGGGCCCCGCGCGGCACGGGACGCACGGGGAGCAGGGGGCTCTTGGCGTCGGAGAGGGGGGAACGCCGGAAGACGCGGAAGACTACCTCCGAGAACGTGAGGCTTGCAGCCGTTCAGGCGCCTTCGATGATCCCGGCCCGATGCACCCGACGCACAGCCAACGTTCCCTCGTCGTCGCGGCGATCGCGATCGCACTCGTCGTCGGGGTCGTCTGGGCCGTTCGCACCGGCGCCGCCGACGAGACGCCGAAAACGCCCGACCCGAAAGCGCCGAGTGTTTCCGCGCCGACGCCGACGATCGAACCGCCGAACGTCGAGCCGCCGAAGGTCGCGCTCGAGCCGGCGCCGGTCGCGCCGCCGCCAGCGCCGACACCGACGCCGACTCCGCGCATTCCCGGTCGGTATCCGATGGAGGTTCCGTTCAACACGACGGGCGGGATCGGGATCGGCGGTGGCCGCTTCCTGCCGCTGTTGAACGGCGTCCCGCACGCCCCCGAGATCGCGCGCGACGAGCCGGGGCCCGTGCCGCCGGTCGTGGCGAAGGTCGTCGACGACTCCGGCTGCGAGTGGTGGGAGCACGCGGACGGGTCGATGACGACGTCGCGTTGGAACGACTACACCTACCGCGACCCGCGCACCGGGGAGCAGGTGCAGTCACGACAGGTCGTCACCGAGCACGGCATCCCGATGCGCGGCGAAGTCCCGGAACCAGCGAACGAAGCGCCGAAGTCACCGGTGCGTCGATGAAGTTGCGGTCGACGTCGCTATGGTTCCGCGCCCGATGACGACGCCGAAGAGCCATGCAGAGGCGTTCGCGCGGCTGAACGACCTGCGCGAGAAATCGCTGCAGGGCGGCGGCGCCGAACGGATCGAGGCACAACACAAGCGCGGCAAGTTGACGGCCCGCGAGCGGATCGAACTGCTCGTCGACCCCGGTTCGTTCGTCGAAGTCGGGCGTTTCGTCACGCACCGCTGCCGCGACTTCGGGATGGACGACGAACGGTCGCAGTTCCTCGGCGACGGCGTCGTGACCGGGTCGGCCCGGATCGGCGGGCGGCCGGTGCACCTGTTCAGTCAGGACTTCACGGTGTTCGGCGGTTCGCTGTCCGAAACCCACGCCGCCAAGGTCTGCAAGATCATGGACATGGCGATGAAGCTCGGCACGCCGGTGATCGGGCTCAACGACTCGGGCGGCGCGCGGATCCAGGAGGGCGTCATGTCGCTCGGCGGCTATGCCGAGATCTTCCTGCGCAACACGCTCGCCTCGGGTGTCGTCCCACAGATCTCGTGCATCATGGGTCCGTGCGCCGGCGGCGCCGTCTACTCGCCGGCGATCACCGACTTCATCCTGATGGTCGAAGGAACGTCGTTCCTGCACATCACCGGACCCGACGTCGTCAAGACCGTCACGCACGAGGACGTCACCTCGGAAGAACTCGGCGGCGCACGCGTGCACGGCGAAGTCAGCGGCGTCGCGCACCTGACCGCGCCCGACGACGGCGCGTGCCTCGCGCAGACCCGCGAGCTGCTGTCGTACCTGCCGCTCAACAACGCCGAGGACCCGCCGGTCCTGCCGTGCGACGACGACGCGAACCGCGAAGAACCGCGGCTCGACTCGATCGTGCCGGAGAGCAGCAATCAGCCGTACGACATGCGCGAGGTCGTCAAGCTCGTCGTCGACCACGGCAAGTTCTTCGAGATCCAGCCGCGCTACGCGAAGAACCTGATCGTCGGGTTCGCGCGGCTGAACGGCCGCACGGTCGGCGTCGTCGGCAATCAGCCGGCGTGGCTCGCAGGGGTGCTCGACATCCAAGCCAGCTTGAAGGGCGCGCGGTTCATCCGCTTCTGCGACGCATTCAACATCCCGCTGGTCACGTTCGAGGACGTTCCTGGATTCCTGCCGGGGAAGGCGCAGGAGCACGCCGGGATCATCGCGCACGGTGCGAAGCTGCTCTACGCGTACTGCGAAGCGACCGTCCCGAAGCTGACCGTCATCACGCGGAAGGCCTACGGCGGCGCCTACGTCGTCATGAGCAGCAAGCACATTCGTGGCGACGTCAATCTCGCGTGGCCGATGGCCGAGATCGCCGTCATGGGCGCCGAGGGTGCGTCGAAGATCGTCTTCCGCAAGGAAGTGCAGGCCGCCGGCGACAAGGCGGCGACCGAGGCGCGGCTCGTCGGTGACTACAAGCGGAAGTTCAACAACCCGTATCAGGCTGCGTCGCACGGGTTCATCGACGACGTCATCGAGCCGCGCCACACGCGTGCGGCGTTGATCCGTGCGCTGGAGGTGACGACGCGCAAGCGCGACCGCAATCCACCGCGCAAGCACGGCAACATCCCGTTGTGAGCGGCTGGCCGCAGCCGACCGTCAGAGACCACGCGAGTACCGCAACATGGCCGAGACCTTCCGGCGGATCCTGATCGCCAACCGCGGTGAGATCGCTCTGCGCGTGATCCGCACGGCGCGCGAGATGGGGATCGAGACCGTCGCCGTCTACTCCGACGCCGATCGCGATTCGCTGCACGTTCGCCGCGCCGACCGCGCCGTGCGGATCGGCCCGCCGCCGCCGCGCGAGAGCTATCTGCGGATCCAAGGGATCGTCGAAGCGGCGCGCGACCAGGACTGCGAGGCGATTCATCCCGGCTACGGGTTCCTGTCGGAGAACGCGGCGTTCGCGCAGGCGTGCGCCGACGCGGGGGTCACGTTCATCGGCCCGCCGGCGGCGGCGATCCGCGCGATGGGCGACAAGGTCGAGGCGCGGAAGGTCGCCGACGCGGCCGGTGTCCCGCTCGTTCCGGGGCTGAAGGAGGACGTGCGCGATCCCGCCGTGCTGCTGCGGCAGGCGCGCGAGGTCGGCTATCCGGTCATGTTGAAGGCGGCGGCCGGCGGCGGCGGCAAGGGGATCCGGATCGTCCGCGAGGAGCGCGATCTGATCGCGGCGGCCGACCTCGCGCGCAACGAGGCGCGTGCGGCGTTCGGCGACGACCGTGTGTACTTGGAGAAGTTCGTCACGCGTCCGCGCCACGTCGAGATCCAGGTCATGGCCGACGCGCACGGCTCGGTCGTGCACTACGGCGAACGCGAGTGCTCGGTGCAGCGCCGCCATCAGAAGCTGATCGAGGAGTCGCCGTGCGCGGTGCTGACCCCGGAAGTGCGCGAGCAGATGGGGCAGTCGGCCTGCGACCTCGCGCGTTCGGTCGGGTATCGCGGCGCCGGCACGGTCGAGTTCCTGTGGTCCGAGGGGCGCTACTACTTCATGGAGATGAACACGCGCCTGCAGGTCGAGCACCCGGTCACCGAGCAGCGGTACGGCGTCGATCTCGTGCGGGAGCAGATTCGGATCGCGGCGGGGCTGCCGCTGACGCCGCCGCCGACGCCGCGCGGTCACGCGATCGAAGTGCGGATCAACGCCGAGGATCCCGAGACGTTCTTCCCGTCGCTGGGGCGGATCGCGCGGCTGACGATGCCGGGTGGACCTGGTGTGCGGATGGACTCGGGACTGTTCCGCGGCCTCGAGGTCACCGGTCACTACGACAGCATGCTGGCGAAGCTGATCGTCCACGGCGACGACCGCGCGCAGGCGATCGCGCGTGCGATCCGCGCGCTGCAGGAACTGCGCATCGTCGGCGTCGCGACGGGTGCGCCGGTCGCGTTGCGCGTGTTCGAGAGCGACGTGTTCCGCAGCGGCGATTACGACACGTCGATCCTCGAACGGATCGACCGCGACACGCCGGCGGCGATCGCCGAGTCGGTCGCGATGGCGTCGGCGTTGTTCCGATTCCTCGGGACCGAGCGGATCGGTGGCGATGCGCCGATCGATGGTGCCGCTGGACGTGCGCGCGCCGCGGACTCGCCGACGTCGCCGTGGACGCTCGTCGACCGTCTCGACCGGCTGCAAGGGAGGACGCGATGAAGTACTTCGCGCGCGTCGGTGGACAGGAGTTCGAGTTCCGGTTCGAGCGGCGCGACGGCGCACTGTGGGTGCACAGTGCCGACGTCTGTCGGCGCGTCGAGTCGTCGCTGGTGTCGGACGGCAACGGGTTGTCGCTGCTGGTCGACGGCCGCAGTCAGGACGTCTTGTTCGAACGCGAGGCCGGCAAGCTGTTCGTGCAGTGGCAGGGCGAGCGCGTCGCCGTGCAGGTCGAGGACGAACGCGAGCGAATGGCGCAGCGCGTCGCCGGCGGCAAGAGCGGCGGTCGGCGGACGTTCGTCGCGATGATGCCCGGCGTCGTCGTGTCGGTCGGTGTCGCCGAGGGCGATGTCGTCGACGCGGGTGCGACGCTGGTCGTGCTCGAGGCGATGAAGATGCAGAACCCGCTGCAGGCCGATGGTCCGTGTCGCGTCACGCGCGTGCTGTGCCGCGCCGGCGAGGCCGTCGCCGGCGGTGCGGTGCTCGTCGAGGTCGACGAGGTCTCGTGAACGCGGCCCGGTCGGCGACGTTCGCCGCGTGCGTCGTCGGTGTGTGCGTCGGCGTCGGCGCGTGCGCCGGTGCGCCGCGGGAGCCGGTCGCGACGCTGGCCGACCCGCCGGCGGTCGTGTTCGTGATGCCGGCGCAGATCGACGACGGTGGGCCGGCGCTCGGCCCGACGTTCGCGGCGACGGTCGTGCAGCCGC
>JAEYTU010000249.1 GCA_023433825.1 Planctomycetota bacterium | reverse complement strand
GCGTTGCAGTTCGTGGTCGGGTTCGCTCATCGGCACGGGAGAGGCAGGCCTTGCGGGGGGAGCATTGAAGCGCGGCGCGGCACGAATCCAACCCTGGCCGGGCCGCGAGCGAGAGGCGTCATCCGGCGTCGACGTCGGACGCGGAGTCGAGGAGCCGCTTCAGTCGCTCGGCATCGTGACGCACGCGCAGCGTCTTCTCCTGCGTGATCGTGACCGATCCCGGCGCCGCGCCCTTCGGTTTGCGGACGTGCTTGCCGTGCGTGTAGACGACCTCGGCCAGCGGTTCGCCGCGCGCCTTGCTGAAGTGCACGGCGATCGTCGCGGCGTCGAGCATCGTCTCGAGACTCGCGGTCTTGCCCTTCGGCAGGCGAACGACGACGTGGCTGCCGGCATGACCGCGGCCGATGTGGAACCAGAGGTCGTTGCCGTGGGCGACACGCAGCGAGAGGCGGTCGTTCTGCGTGTTGCTCTTGCCGGCCAGGATCACGAAGCCCTCGATCGACGTGAACCGACGGAACGACTCGTCGGGCGCGCGCGCGCCTCCCGGTGTGCGGGGTTCGGCACGGGCTTCCGTGCGGGTGCGCGGGCGCGGGGCATGGGGTGTCGCCGGCGCGTCGGTCGGGCGGAATCCGAGCGGCGTCGCCTTCGCAGCGATCCCGTCGAGCATCGTGTCGTCGGCGACGGCGAGGCCTTCGCGAAGGGCCTCGAGCTCGGCGTGACGCGCCATCGCTTCGGCCGTGCGAGCCGCGTGGACGGCGACGGCGTCCTCGAGCCGGCGCGCACGGTCGTACTTGGCTCGCGCCTGGACCGGCGGCGGGAGCTGCGGATCGACGTCGAGCACGCGGGGCGCGCCGGTCGTCGGGTCGTCGACGGTCAGCGTCGTCGCGCCTTTCCGCCACAGGTGCGCGTACGCCAGCAGCAGATCGGCTTCGGCCCGCAGCGCCGGCGCCTGGGTCGCGCTCTCGGCCTGCCGCTGAAGGCCCTCGATCCGTGCCGCCGTCGCGCGCAGTTGGCGATCGAGCCAGTGTTGCAGCGCCGTGCGCGCGGCGTTCGCGGCGGCGCTCTCGTCGAAGGCCGTGAACGTCGCATCGACGGCGGCGAGCAGTTCGGGTCCGGTCAGCGTCGTGAAGCGTCCGTCGTCCGCCGGTTCCTGCGTCGCGCGTGCGGCGGCGGCGGGCGGCGAGTAGACGGCGCCCGGCGTCAGCGTGCGGTCCTTGACGTCCGGCAGCCGCGACAGATGCGCGATCCGACCGCCGCGGTCGAGAACGACCCACAGACCGCGATTGCCGAACAGTTCGCATTCGATCGTGACGCGCGTCCGATCCTCGGCCTGGAAGACGAGCGAGCAGCGACGTTCGCCGCGCGGTTGGACGACGTCGACGAAGCGTGCGCCGACGAGCAGCGTCTTCAGCCGGTCGAACAACGGTCCGGTGCGGAATGCGGAGGCCGGGAACCGACGGCGTGTCGTCGTGACGCGCGCGCGGGCGCCGCCGACGGCGATCTGCAGCGCGATCCGACGCGTCGGTGCTTGCAGGTAGATCAGCAGGTCGTCGACGTCGTCGCGCTGGACGGCGTCGACGACGACGGCGTTCGCGAGCTCGGCGCCGACGGCCGCGAGGATGTGGCCGAGTTCGGTCGCCGAGAGGCCGCGCGGGGGCTGCGTCGGCGCGTTCAGGACTTCGGCAGTTCCTCGCTGGCGTCGTAGATCCAGCGGTAGCCGTGGTAGTCGTAGTCGACGAGGCCTTCGGGGAAGAACAGCTGCAGCTCGCGCGTCGCGGCTTCCGGGCTGTCGGAGCCGTGCACGAGGTTGTAGGAACGGCTGATCCCGAAGTCGCCGCGGATCGTGCCCGGGTTGGCGTCGGCGCCGAACGTCGCGCCCATCAGGTTGCGGCTGACCTTGATCGCGTCGTTGCCCTCGAGGGCGATCGCGACGACCGGCGAGCTGGTCATGAAGCGCACGAGTCCGGGATAGAACTTCCGCTCCTTGTGTGCTTCGTAGTGCTTCGCGGCGAGGTCCGGCGTGATTCGCATCAGCTTCAGACCGACGACCTTCAGTCCCTTGTCCTCGAATCGAGAGAGGATGCGGCCGGCGAGACCCCGCTGCAGGGCGTCCGGCTTCAACAAGATCAGTGTGCGTTCCATCGTTGCGCTCCGTTCAAAATGGCGCGGGATGATAGCGAGCGGCGTGGCGCGGGCAGCGTCGGATTCTCGGTGTGGGGTCGTGCGTCGGCGTCGGCGCGCGTTCGTCGTCGGGGTCGTGCTCGCGCTCGCGATCGTGACGGTCTCGTGCGAGTCGACGCGCCCGGCGCAACCCTCGACGCGAACCGCCGAGTTGCAGCGGCTGCTCGGCGACCAGCGCGTGCGGGCGCGGGATCTCGAGCGGCAGATCCATCTCGGCGAGCTGCGGATCGCCGAGCACGAGGCGACGCTGGCGGCGTCACGCGAGGCGATCGGTCGTTCCGCCGTCGAGGCGGCGACGGCGACGCGGCGACTGGACGAGGCATTGGCGCGGTTGGCGGCGATGGAAGCCGACCTGTCGGCGGCACGTGACCGGACGGCGGTCATCCGTTCCGAGGTCGAGCGGCTCGAGGCGCTGCGGAAGCAGGCGGATTCGCTCGACGCGGAGTTGGCGGCGGCGAAGGCGCGTGTCGACGCCGCGCAGGCTGCCATCGCGACGCAGGGGGCCGCGCTGGCGGCGAAGGAGAACGAACTCCGTGCGCAGTTGGCGGCCGCCGAGGTGCGCCTCGGCGAACTCGGCGCGGCGGGCGCTGCGGTCGTCCAAGCGATGGCGGCACTGCGGGCCCGACTGCCGGAGGCGCCGGCGGTTGGGCAAGGGGCTGCTCCGGGGGCTGCGCCAGCGGCTGCGCCGCCGGACCCGGGCAAGAAGGACTGAGGGACGGCGGCGAGGCGCGGAGCGCGCGCGAGTGACTCCGTGCCGCAGCGGGTCACCGCCGCGGCAACGCCACATCTCGCGTCACTTCCGGCGCAGCGAGTCGAACGCGGCGAGGATCGCTTCGCGCGCGGCGGCGTCCTTCGGTCGGCCGTCGAGCACCAGCAGCACGTCGTCCATCCGGATGACGGTCAGCAGGCACGCTGGGGAGTCCTCGGTCTGCGGACATGGATCGATCTGCACGTCAGTGCGGTCGTGCGCGAACGGGGTCGCGTGGGCGATCCACGGCGACATCTTCCGTTCGGGCCCGCCGTGCTTCGCCCGGAACTGCGCGATCAGGCTGTCGGCGCTCGGGCGCGTCCAATGCTTCGTGCCGGGGGGCGGTTCGTAGGCGGTCACGCGCAGCGAGCCGGCGCTCGGATGCTCGTAGACGACGCGGCATCGGAACGGACCGACCTCCAGGCGCGGCGTCCAGCCGGCGGGACCGTCGAACGCGATTCCGAGTCGGTCGCATTTCGCGCGGACACCGTCGAGTTTGACCCCGTGTCCGTGGGTCGCGAGCACGCGAGCGACGTCGTCCTGACACGCGGGTTCGAGCAAGCGGAACGAGTCGAGTTGCTCGGCGGCAGCGGCGGCCATTCGTTCGTAGTCGGCGCGGCGACCGCCGATCGCGAGCAGGTACGCGAGGCGCCCGGTGACGAGCAGGTGCAGGTGCGCGACTCCGCCGGCGTCGTCGGTCAGCGTGGCCGTCGCGGCGGAGAACGCATCGGGGAGGCCGGTCGACGCGAAGCAGGCCGGCACCCACGGTCGGACAGCGCTCGAAGGGATCCGCGACTCGGCGATCGTCGACTTCGCGATCGTCGGGTTCGTCGCGTTCGTCGCGTCCCGCCGTGGGTCGGTCGAACCGGCCAACATCGCGAGCAACGACTCGGCCGCCGGGGATGGGTGGTCGCGAAGGTGGATCGACACCTCCAGACGGAGGTCGCCATCGAGCGCGAAGAACGTCACCGACTCGAAGCAACCGGTCCGCGCCGACTCCATCGGCACGGCGAGCCAATCGGTGCGCTTGCCGACCGAGTAGTTGCAGGCCTCGCACCGGAACGCGCCCTCGACGACGTGGTCGAGCAGGTTGGCCGCGACCGGCACCTGCAACCGGGCGAACGGCTGATCCCCGACCGTGCCGACGACGAGCAGCATGTCTTCGACGACGTCGCCTGCGCCGAGCGGGGTCTCGCCGGCGGCGCGTGTTCGCGACTGAACGTGGGCGATCGCGAACGGCGGCTGTGGAACCATCCGCAGAACCTCGGTCTCGCGCACGAGACGGCCGCGACCCGTCAGCACCCGGCGCAGCCGCGCGTCGAGCGCTTGGTGGAGGCC
>JAEYTU010000137.1 GCA_023433825.1 Planctomycetota bacterium | reverse complement strand
GTGCACGACATCTGGGTGCCGTGGGTTCGGCCTGACGCGACCGACGCGCACCGACTCGGCGCGACGCGGTTCGCGACGATCGTGTTCGGCGTGCTGCAGATCGCGGTCGGCATCGGCGGAAGTTCGCTCGGCGGCAGTGTCGTCGACCACGTGATCACGATCGCGGCGTTCACGACCGGGCTCGTGCTCGGACTGTTCTTCCTCGGGCAGTGGACGCGCGCGAACCAGCGCGATGCGTTCGTCGGGTTCGCGGTCGGCCTCGTCGCGACGAGCGTGACGTATGCGTGGAACCTCGTCCCGCCGTTCTGGCTCGCCTGTGTCGGCTCGCTGACGACGTTCGCCGTCGGCACACTGACGCACCTCCTGCTCAAAGGCACTCCTCGATGAACGTCTCTCTCGTTCCGCTGCTGCTGCTCGCACTGTTCCCTGCGTCGCTGCAGAGCCAGTCGGCGAAACCGGTCACGACGGGCGCCACGGTCACACCGTCGCCGACTCCGGTCCGCAATGGCATCGACGTCCTCGTCGCGACCGAGTTCGCGGCGCTGCGCGGCCGCCGCGTCGGGCTGATCACGAACCACACCGGCGTCGCGCTGGACGGCCGTTCGACCGTCGAACTGTTGCACGCCGCCGACGGCGTGACGCTGGTCGCGCTGTTCAGTCCCGAGCACGGGTTCGCGGGCAAGCTCGACGGCAAGGTCGCGAGCGGTGAGCACGCCGGCACTGGGCTGACGATCCACAGTCTCTACGGCGATCACCGGAAGCCGACGCCGGCGATGCTCGACGGCGTCGACACGCTCGTGTTCGACATCCAGGACGTCGGGTGCCGCTTCTACACCTACGTCTCGACGATGGGGCTCGCGCTCGAGGCCGCGGCCGAGGCGAAAGTGCGCTTCGTCGTGCTCGATCGGCCGAATCCGATCGGCGGGACGCTGTGCGAGGGACCGATCACCGACGACGACGCGCTGTCGTTCACGGCCCATCACCCGATCCCACTGCGACACGGGATGACGGTCGGCGAACTCGCGCGGATGTTCGCGTTCGAACGTCGTCTCGACGTCGACCTGCAGGTCGTCAAGATGGAAGGCTGGACGCGTCGGACCGAGTTCGACGCGACGGGCCAGTTCTGGATCGATCCATCGCCGAACATGCGGACGCCGATGCAGGCGCTGCTGTACCCGGGAGTCGGACTCGTCGAGTTCACGAACGTCAGCGTCGGGCGCGGCACCGACACGCCGTTCGAGGTCGTCGGCGCGCCGTGGATCGACGGCCGCGCGCTGGCGGCACGGCTGAACGCAGCCGAACTGCCCGGAGTGCGTTTCGTGCCGATCCGCTTCACGCCGGATGCATCGAAGCACGCGAACACGCCGTGCGAGGGCGTTCGGATCCTCGTCGTCGAACGCCGCGCCGTGCACGCCGTCCGGATCGGGTTGGCACTCTGCGTCGCGTTGCGCGATCTGCACGGTGACGTGTGGACGATGCCGCAGGCCGCCAAGCTGCTCGCCGATCGGGCCGCGTTCGACGCGCTCGCGGCCGGGAAGAGCGCGCAGGAGATCGAGGCGACGTGGACCGACGAGCTGCGCGCATTCGTGCTGCGGCGCGAACGTTCGCTGCTCTACCAGTGATGCGGCTCGGTCTCGAGGTCTGTCTCGAACGCCCGCCGGCCGTGCTGACCGGGGCGCGGATCGGGCTGCTCGTCAATCAGGCGTCGGTCGATCGAGATTTCGTGCCGACGCACGAACGCTTCGCCGCGAGGTTCGGAAAGCAGGTGCGCGCGCTGTTCGGGCCACAGCACGGTCTGTGGAGCGAGCAGCAGGACAACATGATCGAGACGCCGCACGCGATCGAGCCGAGGCTGCGCGTCCCGATCCACAGTCTGTACGCCGACGCGCGCAAACCGACGCCGTCGATGCTCGCCGACATCGACGTCCTCGTCGTCGATCTGCAGGACGTCGGCACGCGTGTCTACACGTACGTCTGGACGCTGTTGCTGTGCCTCGAGGCATGCCGTGACGCCGGCGTTCGCGTGCTCGTCCTCGACCGGCCGAACCCGCTCGGCGGAATGCTCGTCGAAGGTCCGCGACTCGATCCGACGTATCGAAGCTTCGTCGGTCTCGCGCCGATGCCGATGCGGCACGGGCTGACGCTCGCCGAAGCGGCGCGCTTCCTGAACCGCGACATCGGCGCCGATCTCCACGTCGTCGCGATGGCCGACTACGAACGCACGCTCGACTTCGCGGCGACCGGTCGTCGTTGGCTGCCGCCGTCGCCGAACCTGCCCCGGCTCGAAGCCGTCGGCGTCTATCCCGGACAGGTGTTGCTCGAGGGCACCGACCTGTCGGAGGGCCGCGGAACGACGACGCCGTTCGAGGTCTGCGGCGCGCCGTTCGTCGATCCGCATGCGTGGCGGGACGCGCTGGCCGCGTTCGCGCTTCCCGGCGTCGCGCTGCGGCCGTACCGCTTCGAGCCGACGTTCCAGAAGTGGTGCGGACGTTCGTGCGGCGGGTTGTTCCTGCACGTCACCGACCCGGTGACGTTTCGACCGTATCGCACGACGCTGGCGCTGCTCGCCGCGTTGCGGCGTGTGCGTTCCGACGGCTTCGCGTGGCGGCCGCCGCCGTACGAGTACGAGCACAAGCACTGGCCGATCGACATCCTGTCGGGCGGCTCGACCGTGCGGACGACGCTCGACGGCGGCGCGACGCCGGCCGACGTCGAACGACTCGCGGCCGTCGACGCGAACGAATGGTGGCGCGACGTCGGCGCGGCCCGGATCTACGGTCCCGATCCGTTCTGAACCGCGCCGTCGTCGCGCAGCGCGTCAGTCGCCGATCGCTGCGGCGACCAGGCAGCCGCGCGCGACCGAGGTCAGCGCCTCTTCCGAGCGGAAGATGCGACCGACCGGGATCGGGAAGTCGATCTTCGCGAACTCGTCGCGGAACACTTCGATGAACCCGCCGACCATGCTCGTGCCGCCGGCGCAAGCGATGTCGATCGGCTGCTGGAAGCTCGGCATGTTCTGGCCGGACTCGAAGCGGTTCTTGATGTTCTGCAGCACGTAGCTGATCAGGTTCCGGTAGTAGATCGCGACGGCTTCCTCCTCGCGGTTCTTCGGGTCCCGGATGTCGATGCCGCGCTCCTTGATGTACGTCGCCTTGCTCTTCTTGATGCCGAGCACGTTGGCGACGTTCTTGTCGATCCAGTCACCGCCGCGGGCGACCGAGAACGACAAGCACGGGATCGACTTGTAGCAGACGCAGGCGTTCGCCATGCCGCCGCCGAACGAGAGGCCGATGCCGGTGAACTCCTGTTCGGCGAGTTCGCTGAAGACGACGGCGTGCGCCTCGTTGATCGACTTCGCCGTGAAACCCATCTTGCCGACCATGCTCTCGAAGAGCCCCTGGTTGTAGACGACGTTGTTGTCGACGTCGAGCGACGGCGCGGGCACGCAGAAGTAGCAGTTCTCGCCCGGGGCGCGCGGTTCGCCGAGCACCTTGCTGATGATCAGCTTGATCATCGGCAGCGCGTCGGTCTCGTTCGGACTGATCAGTCCGTCGCTCATCGGCCGGCGCGTCTCCTTGCCGAACACGTTCGCGAGTTCGAACGCGGCCTCGCCGATGACGACGAGCTTCCCGTTGTGCACGACGTACGGGACCTTCAGCTTCGTCAGCATGTTCTTGCTGTAGACGTCGCTGTTGATGTCGAGGAACGCGTTGCGCTCGAGCGTGACGGTGATGCCACCGTCGGCGCTCTGCACTGCCGCGGCGATGTTCGCCGTGCCGATGTCCAGCCCGCGGCCGAGAGCGATCTCGGTGTCCGGCGCATGGCTGGTGGAACCGGTCGAGCCGGCGTTCGATTCGTAGTCGTTGTGATTCATGTGCTCTTCGCTGGTCGTACGTCCTGGGTCCCCTTGTTCGGTCCGCGCTCCCGTGCGCGTCTCAGCCGCCGCCCTTCAGCTTCCGCAGCTTCTCGAGGTTCGCGGCGATGCCACCGCCGCTCTTCTGCTTGAGCTGGACGGTGTCCATGTTGGATTCGATCTTGGCTTCGTCGTTGTGCTTGAACAGGCCGTCGAAGTTGACCTCCGACGCGTCCACTGCCGAGCTGATGCCCATCTTCCGACCGAACGAGTCGAGTCGGTCGTTGAGCGATCCGGCGATCTTGTCGAGCGCTGCGGCCAGCGCATCGGTGTTCGGCGCGGGTGCCGCCTGCACGACCGGTTGCGGGTGCATCGTCGCCTTCAACGCGGCGACCTCTTGCATCAACCGCGCGACCGTCGCGCCGTCCGCCGAGGACGGACCGCCGTCGGCGGACGCGACCTCGCGTTCGAGTTCGGCGACGCGCGACTGCGCGACGTCGAGTTCGTGTTCGAGTTCCTCGACGCGCTCGCGCATCTGCTGCGCGCGCTCGGCTTCGCGCTGCCGCTCCCGATGCACGTCCTGGAACTCACGCCGACTGTCGGCGACGAGGCGTTCGACTTCCTCGGGGCCGACGAGACCGGACGCGGAGACGGCGCGTTGCACGGCCTCGGCGATCATCTCGGCGATGTGCTCGGCGCGGATGACCCGCACACGGCTGCGCCCCTGCTGACGAAGCTCGTCCAGCGACGTCGACGTCGATCGTGCTTGAAGAGCTTCTTTGACCTCGAGGATCGATTGCATCCGTTCCACCCGTGTCGCACGGCACGTGCAACTCGGGCGGTCCTTTCGGATCGGTCCAGGAGTGACTTGAGATGGCGGCCACGGCGCTCCCGTCCCGAGACGAGAGCGGCGTGAAGGCCCGACGGCACGGTCCGCAGCGGCGTTCGCCGCGCGATGACTTTCGTCGATCGACGACGTCGTCCGGCGCGGGCGGAATCGTCAGAACGGGATGTCGCCGTAGTCGACCGGCGGCTCCTGGCTGCCCGATTCGGCGGTTCGGCCGCCGCGTTCGCGGCGCGGCGGAGCGTCGCCGCCGCCCCCACCGCCACCCTCCTCGCCGCGCGATCCTCGCCCGGAACCGAGGAACTGGAAGTTCTCGACGATGACCTCGAGCTTGTTGCGCTTCGTGCCTTCCTGCGACTCCCAGGTCGAGTACTCGAGGCGCCCTTCGACGAACAGCGGGCTGCCCTTCGTCACGTACTTCTGCAGGATCTCGGCCTGCTTGCCGAACGCGGTCAGGTCGACGAAGCAGGTCGACTCGCGGACCTCGCCGGATTGCGTCGTCGACTTCCGATTGATGGCCATGCCGAACTTCGCGATCGACGTCCCTCCCTGCGTCGAACGCAGTTCGATGTCGCGGGTGAGGTTGCCCATCAGCATGACCTTGTTGAAGTTCGCCATCGTCGTGATCTCGCGCGTTGCACGCAGTCTGGAGTTGGAAAGGCGCGGAGCGTAGCGACCGGTCCGAGAGCTTTGTATGGTGCCGCGCCGGTGAGGACGCGCGCCGCGGTCGGCGATCGCCTCACGAACCCGAAGCGACTCTGACAGAGGGGCGAACGTGACCAAAGGCGGCATCGAGCGACGGCGTGCACCACGCGCCGCGGCGGAACTTCCGATCCAGTTGCAGCGGCCGGCCGGCGGCGACGGTGCTCTGCATGTGCAGCCAGCGACGCTGAAGGACATCTCGGCGAACGGTCTCTGCTGTGCGCTGGGCCAACCGATGCAGGAGATGACGCTGGTCAAGCTGGATCTCCCGCTGCCGAACGAGACTTCGACGATCAGCGTGTCCGGCGTCGTCGTCCGCTGCGACAAGATCCGCGGCGTGCCGACGCCGACCTACGAGATCGGTGTCTACTTCCACGACCTCGACAGCGCCGGCCGAACTCGCATCGAGCGGTTCGTGCAGGATCGACTCGCGGTCCAGAACTGACGCGCGTGACTGCGGGCCAGGACCCATCGAGCCCGCAGCGTCCGGACACGGTGCTCGGCGTGCTGCGCGCCGCCGAGACTTGGCTCCGCCGGCAGGCGGTCGACGAGCCGCGGCGTTCGGTCGAGTTGCTGATCGGCCACGTGCTCGGCATCCCACGGCTGCAGATCTACCTGCAGCACGACCGCCCGCTCGACGCGCGCGAACTCGCCGAGCTGCGCGCGCTCGTCGCGCGGCGTGCCCGCCACGAACCGATCTCCCACCTGCTCGGGACCGTCGACTTCTGCGGGTTGAGCTTCGTGTGCGGTCCACAGGCGCTCGTGCCACGCCCGGAGACCGAGGGACTCGTCGAGCGCGCGCTCGTCGCTCCGCACGGGGGGACCGTCGCCGACCTCGGGACCGGGAGCGGCGCGATCGCCGTCGCGATCGCCGTTCGCCGTCCGGACCTTCGCGTCGTCGCGGTCGACATCGACCCCGACGCACTCGCGCTCGCGCAGACGAATGCCGCACGACACGCGGTGACCGATCGGATCGAGTTCCGGCGGGAGGACTTCGCGACGGCGCTGACCGCCGACGACGCATTCGACGTCGTCGTGTCGAACCCGCCGTACGTCGATCCGAGCCGTCCCGACCTTCTCGATCCGTCGGTGCGTCGGTACGAGCCGGCACTGGCGCTGTTCACGGTGCCCGGCGATCCGTCGTCGACGACGCGGCGCTTGCTGCCGAGCGTCGAACGGGCACTGCGCGACGGCGGGACGCTGCTGCTCGAGACCGGCGTCGGCGCCGACGTCGCGATGGCGGCGGCGCTTCGCGCGATGCCATGGCTCGACGGCGTCACCGTCGAACCGGACCTCGACGGTCATCCCCGTTACGTGTCCGCGCGTCGACGCAGTCCGTGACGCGCGGAGCGCGCGCTCACCGACGTCGACGTTCCGACGCGGCGGCCTGTGCGGCGAGCTTCTTCTGCTTGTTGACCTTCGCGCCGCCGAAGATGCCGAGCACGAACGTCAGGAACGCGATCAGCGCGCCGAACAGCACGAAGAACTGACCGACACCGGCGTAGCGGAAGAAGTTGCCGAGCTTCAGATAGCGATCCGGATCGGTGTTGTCGGCGAGCGTGCTGAACAGGCTGCCCCAGTCGGTCACCATCGGGACGCCGCCCGCGAGACCACTGACGACCGCCGGTTGGCTCCACGGGTTCGCGATGTGCAGCAGCATCATCACGATC
Source organism: Planctomycetota bacterium (assembly GCA_023433825.1). GTDB lineage: Bacteria > Planctomycetota > UBA1135 > UBA1135 > UBA2386 > JAEYTU01. The sequence goes on along the minus strand of JAEYTU010000137.1, from coordinate 179 downwards.
GAGAAGAACGGCAGGACGAACCACTTCATCGACGGCGGACGACCGGTGTGGATCGCACCCCACGACGCCCAGAGCAGACCGAGCGCCAGCACGAAGCTGATGCCGCCGGTCAGCGTCTTGTAGCCGGCCATCTCCCACTCGGGACCGAACGGCATCAGGCAGCCGACGAACATCAGCAC
>JAEYTU010000063.1 GCA_023433825.1 Planctomycetota bacterium | reverse complement strand
ACCCCGCACTGCCCGTGCCGAAGCCGCCGCTCGTCGGTGGCGGGGTACCCTTGCCGACTTCTGGCGCCGCCGGCGACGGCGCAACGCAACGCAACGAAGGCCGCTGAACATGACCCGACTCGCATCGAACCGTCCCCTGCTCGCTCCCGCCCGGTCGTCGTCGCGGTTGCTGTTGCATCATCCGGCGACGAAGGCGCTCGCCGCGTCGCTGCTGCTCTGCGCGACGGCGTGCAGTCCCGAGAACGCCGCCGCGTCGACCGGCCCCGAACTGTTCACGGTCCGGCGCGGCGACATGCGGATCGTCGTGACGGCGAACGCCGAGATCCAAGCGGCCAAGGAGACGCGGATCCGCAGCGAGGTCGAGGGTCAGAACACGGTCATCTACCTGATCCCCGAAGGCCGCGAGGTCAAAGCCGGCGAGAAGCTCGTCGAGCTCGACTCGGCCGAGTTGATCGAGCGAAAGGCGCGGCAGGAGATCGACGTCGCACGCGCCGAAGCCGTGCTCGTGCAGGCGGTCAAGGCCCTCGAGATCCAGAAGAAGCAGGTCGAGGCCGACGACAAGGCCGCCGAGGTCAAGGTCATCTTCGCCGAGCTCGATCTCGAGAAGTTCCAGGGCAAGGTGCGCCCCGACGGCTCGCGCGACATGGGCGAGGAGAAGCAGCAGATCGTCGCCGCGCAGTCCGACATCGAGCTGGCAGAGTCCGAGTACAACCTCGCCGCCGAGAAGCACGAGTGGAGCGTCAAGCTGCACGCGAAGGGCTTCATCACGAAGAACGAGCTCGAGCGCGACAAGCTCGACATGGACCGGCGCAAGGCCGCGATCCAACTCGCGAAGAACAAGTACGACCTGCTGGTCCAGTTCACGCATCTGAAGATGCGGACCGAACTCGCGCAGAACCTCGACGACGCGAAGCTCGAGCAAGCCCGCGTCAAGGCGCGTGGCGAGGCGCAGCTCGCGCAGGCCGTCGCCGAGCAGAGCAGTCGCAAGCAGGAGTACGACCTCGCGAAGGAGCGACTCCAGAACCTCGCGAAGCAGATCAACAATGCGGTCATCACGGCGCCGACCGACGGTCTCGTCGTCTACGCCGCGCAGGGTGACGGCGGACGCCGCAACGAGTTCATCACCGAGGGTGCAACCGTCCGCGAGCGTCAGACGCTGATCATCCTGCCGGACACGACGCGGATGATCGCGACGCTGAAGGTCCCCGAAGCGCAGGTCGACAAGGTCAAGCTCGGCCAGTTCGCAGAGGTCGTCATCGATGCGATGCCGGACATGCCGGCGTTCACCGGCCGCGTTCGCAAGATCTCGCCACTGCCCGACTCCGGATCGCGCTGGTCGAACCCTGACTTGAAGGTGTTCCCGACCGAGGTCGAGATCGACGGTGCCAACACGGTGCTGAAGCCCGGCATGTCGGCGAAGGTCAACATCGTCATCACCGACATCGAGGACACGCTGCGCGTTCCGCTGCAGGCGATCCAGCGCCAGGGGGTCGTCCAATACGTCTGGCGCAAGACGCCCTCGGGTGCCGAAGCCGTGCGCGTCGAGCTCGGCCAGTTCGACACGACGTTCGTCCAGGTCCTGAAGGGCATCGAGGACGGCGACGTCGTCTATCAGGTCCCGCCGACGAACGTGCAGGCGCCGAAGTACGAGCAGCCGCCACAACCGGCGAACACGCCGATCCCGTCGCTGAACGACGGACCGGACGGCCCCGGTGGTCAGGGCCCGGCGAACGGCGGACCGATGCCTGCGAATGGCGTCTCCGGACGCGGCAACCGCGGCGCACCGATCAGCGGCGACGGTCCGCCGCAGGACGGCGCGGCCCCGCGCCCGCGCGGTGCCGGTGGTCCCGGCGCGATGGGCGGCGCGATGGCCGAGATCCAGAAGCTGCTCGACGAGCGGCAGCCCGAGCTCGCGGCGCGACTCAAGGCCGAAGGCATGGCGCTGATGCGCGACGCCGAGTTCATGGCGGCGATCCAGGCCGACCCCGAGATCAAGGCGAAGTTCGACGAGATGCGGACGCGGATGGGCGCGGGCCGTCGCCCGCGCGGCGAGGGCACTGAAGGGGGGCAGCCCGGCGGTGGTCGACCGCGCGGCGAGGGTGGCGGACAGGGTCGTCCGCAGGTCCCGGGGGCGCGACCGACCGGCGAGGGTGGCGATGGCCGTTGAGCCGGTCGAGTTGCCCGCGCCCGACGTCGACGTCGCGTCGGACCAAGACGCCGTCGTCCGACTGATCGACATTCACCGTCACTACAAGATGGGCGACACCGTCGTGCGCGCGCTCGACGGCGTCAGCATCGCGATCCGTCAAGGCGAGTACGTCGCGATCATGGGTCGCAGCGGTTCGGGGAAGAGCACGCTGCTGAACATCCTCGGGTGTCTCGACCGACCGACGTCGGGCGCCTACATGCTCGGCGATCGTGACGTCTCGGCCCTCGGCGACTCGGAGTTGTCGCAGGTCCGCGGCAAACAGATCGGGTTCATCTTCCAGTCGTTCAATCTGATCCCGCAGTTGACGGTGCTGGAGAACCTCGAGGTCCCGCTCTTCTACCAGAACCGCGTCGGGGCCGAATCGCGCGCGAAGGCCGAGCGTCTCGCGCGTCGCGTCGGCCTCGAAGGTCGTCTGAGCCATCGCCCGCTGGAGTTGTCCGGTGGTCAGCAGCAGCGCGTCGCGATCGCACGTTCGCTGATGAACGACCCACTGTTCCTGCTCGCGGACGAAGCGACCGGCAACCTCGACAGCAAGACCGAAGAGGAGATCCTGGCGTTGCTGGAGGAGTTGCAGGCCGAAGGGATGACGATCTGCATCGTCACGCACAATCCGAAGGTCGCCCTGCGCGCACAACGGACGATCTGGTTGAAGGACGGACGCGTCGAACGGATCGAGGTCAATCGCTGATGGCACTCGGACTCGTCCGCACCGTTCGTCTCGGTGTGAAGAGCCTGCTGCTGAACAAGCTTCGCTCCTTCTTGACCGCGATCGGACTGCTGTTCGGCGTCTGCGCGGTCATCGCGATCCTCGCCGTCGGTGAAGGCACGGCCTACGAGGCGCAGCAGCAACTGAAGGCGCTCGGATCGAGCAACATCCTGATCCGCAGTACGAAGCCCGAGGCGTCGCAGCAGAGCTCGTCGACGTCGATGTGGAACGCGCAGGCCTACGGCCTGACGAACGAGATCGCCGAGCGGTTCGAGAAGACGCTGAACGGCCTCCAGAAGATGGTCCCGGCGCGCGAGACCGTGAAGGAGTTCCGCGCCGGTGAGCAATGGGTTCCGAGCGTCGCGATCGGCACGACGCCCGATTACGCCGACGTCGTCGGGATGCGCATCGCCGAAGGGCGCTGGCTGACGCAGGAGGACGACGTTCGCCGCGCGAACGTGACCGTGCTCGGTGCGCACGCGGCCGAGAAGTTGTTCCCGCTGCGCTCGGCCCTCGGCGAGGCTGTCCGCATCGGCAGCGATCGGTTCGTCGTCGTCGGCGTGCTGGCGACGCTCGGACGCGTCAGCGGCAGCACCGGGATCTCGCTCGACCTCGCGGCCTACATCCCGATCAGCGTCTCGCGCGCCTACTTCGGCGAGATCAACATCAATCGCAACGGCGGTTCGTTCTCGATCGAGAACGTTCAGTTGCACTCGATCACGCTGAAGATGGAGGACGACTCGCTGGTCGAGGGCGCCGCCGCCGTCGTCCGCGAGATGCTCTCGTCGGCGTTCCCGAAGAAGGACTACGACCTCGTCGTCCCGCTCGAACTGCTGCGCCAGAAGGAGGAGCAGAAGCGGATGTTCAACATCGCGCTGGGCGCGATCGCCGGCATCTCGCTGCTCGTCGGCGGGATCGGGATCATGAACGTCATGCTGGCCACCGTGACCGAACGCACGCGCGAGATCGGCATTCGGCGCGCGCTCGGCGCGAAGAAGGTCCACATCATCTCGCAGTTCTTGGTCGAGACGATCGTGCTGTCGGTCGGCGGCGGGATCCTCGGCGTGCTGGCGGGTTCGCTGCTGCCGTCGGCGATCGAGAACTTCCTCAACATGAAGACGATCCTGGTCTGGGATCACACGGTGCGTGCGTTCCTCGTCTCGGCGATCGTCGGCATCGTCGCCGGCGTCTATCCGGCGTGGCGCGCGGCGAACATGGATCCGGTCGAGGCGCTGCGGCACGAGTGACGCGCGGTACCGCGGGCCGACTTCAGAATCGGTAGTCAGAAGTCGCGCCGCAGTTCGCTCGCGTTGCCGAAGAACGTGAACACCTGACCGGTCGCGAACGACACCGACACGCCGTAGTCCTCGCCGCCGAAGTCGTCGAGCGGCCAAGCGACGTCGAGCCGCAGCACCTTGCTGCCGAACAGGTGGCTCGAACCGAGCCGCGATCCGACTCCGACCGCGCGGATCGGGTCGCTCATCGAGAGCCCCTGCGACGGGTCGTGCATCCAACCGACATCGCAGAAGGCCGCCGCGCCGAGCCGCACACTCAGCACCTCGAGCCCGGTGTCGATGCGATTCTCGAGGTTCAGTCGCGCGTAGCGGGTGCCGGAGAACTCCCGCGCCGGATACCCACGCAGCCCGTTGTCCTCGCCGAGCGTCAGCTGCGGCGCGAGATCCTGGCGCTCGGCGACCACGTCGTACGTGAAGCTCGCAGCCAGCGTCTGCGCCGGCAGCGAGAGCTGATACCCGTGCATGGCGAATCCGGCTCGCCAACCTTGGGCGCGCTCGTGGTTCCAGCGTGACTCGCCGTCGATCTCGAACGTGAAGTAGGTCGCGTCGAATGGCCGCACGGCCACGCGACCCTTCACCGCGAGGACCGGTTGAAACTCCGCATTCCGACGATCCTCGTCGCGGCAGCGCACGGCCGTGCGCACGAGCAAGCTCGCGCCGAGCGGCAGGTCCTCGTCGAAGTCGAGAGCATCGAGCCCACGAACCTCGTCGAAAGCCGGCCGGTACTCGTACGTCGCGTAAGGACCGAACTCGATCCACGACGTGTCCCCCGGCACTCGCCAGAGCGCGGCGTCGAGGCCGAACGCGGGTTCGTAGTCGACGCTGCGCCCGCGGAGGTCGAGCCCGAATCCGAGGCGTTCGTCACGGGGTCCGGCGGCAGCGCCGACGAACACCCGAAAGTCCCGGCGATCCTGCGGCACCTCGGCCGTCGACTCGCCGCGCCGGTAGTAGTCGACGTCTTCGTCGGCGCCGTCGAACGCAATGCCGTAGCTCCACGGATCCCCGAGATGCCGGTGCGGTCGTCGCAGATCGAACTCGTAGTACGCCCCTTCGTCGGTCTCGCCGAGGCGCGCCGCGAGCGTGTGCCACGACCCGAGGAGCTGCGGATCGAAGTACTCGACGAACTCGTCGCGTTCGTCGCCCGCGTGACGTGCGGCGGCGACGAACTTCTTGCCGGTCCCGAACAGGTTGCTCTCGGCGAGACGGAAATTCAGCTTGCCGACGCCACCGACGCGCGAGTAGCTGGCGTCGGCCGCGAGCGTGAATCGGTCGCGCGTCTCGACCGTCAGATCGAACTGGTCGTCTTCCGTCGGCGTCGGTGTGACCGTCGCAGCGCCGAAGAAGTCCATCGCCCGCAGGTTTCGCTCGAGCTCTTCGATCTCCGCGCGATGGACGCGATCGCCTCGGGCGAACCACAGCTCACGCTCGACGACGTGCGGCCGCGTCGTGCCGTGCAGCAGGTTCGTGAGTCGGTAGAAGACGTTCCCCTCCGCCTGCTCGTCCGAGAACACGTCGCGCGTGCGGATCGTGACGTTGCGGAGTCGACCGAGATCGTTCGGGGGTCGATCCTGTTGCGCGGTCAGCCCACCTGCCGCGTGCAGCAGCACGACGCAGGCGACGATGCATGGGATTCGGTCGACGACGGATGCCGCTCGGTCCAGCGTCCGGAAGCTCGACGAATGCCGCACGACGTCGCGGCGGGGTCGATCAGGTCGCCCGTCGTCCGCCGAACAACCCGGCCCCGATCGCTCCGGCGACCCCCCCGCCGAGGACCGTCAGCGGGATCCAGATCAGCACCTGCGCCGCCGACAGCGCCAGCGCCTTCTCCATTCCGACGTACTCCGGCGTGCCGGGCGCCGTCTTCTCGTAGTGCGTTCCCCAGCCGTAGTGGACGGCGACGAACGTGATCACGACGACCGGCAATCGCGCGAGGAAGGCGTACAGCAGCAGCACGCGCCACAGCCGCGGCCACGCGACGACCGACAGCAGCATCGCGACCGGCCACGAGACGAAGCTGTAGAGGAAGACCTGGTCCATCGGCAGCTCGCGCACCTTCACGTTCACGATCGCGAGTCCGATGCACAGCGCGGTCAGCACGAGCGGCATCACGATCGCGCGCTGGACGCTGCGCGGCCAATGCCCGTTCCGCGCCAGCCGAAGGCCGAACCAGAGGCCGAACACCGGGATCAACCACGAGATGCCAACCGGTGACGCGCCACCGCCCGCCTCGGTACCGAAGTACCCCGGCGCCCATCCCTCGAGTTCCCCAACCAAGCGAAGCACGCTGACGACGAGCGTCAGGACTGCCGGAACCGCGACCAACCGCATCGCCGAAACGCTCGAACCGTTGCTCATCGCAAGAGTCTGACGCGCGGCGGCGCGGGAAACCAAGCTCCGACGCCGCGTCACCGCTCAGCGACGCACACACTCAGTCCGGCCGTCGCCCCCCACACAACCCGGCGCCGATTGCCCCCGCCAAGACACCGACGACGACCGTCACCGGGATCCAGATCAGCAACTGCACGAGCGCGAGCGCGACCGACTTCGGCACCGCGACTTGCTCGCTCAGATGGGGCAGCGCGTGCTCGTAGTGCGTTCCCCACTCGAAGTGGACGGCGAGGACCGTGATCACGACGACCGGCAGTCGCGCGAGCACGGCATAGACCACCATCACCCGCCACAATCGCGGCCAGGCGGTGGCCGAAAGCAGCATCGCAACCGGCCACCCGACGAGGCTCAGGCAGCACGTCCGGTCGAACGTCACGACGGCACACACGTCGAGAAGCACGACCACCACGCCCGCGATCGGAAGCACGAGCGGGATCAGCACGGCGCGCTCGACATTCGCCGGCCACTCCCCGCTCCGCGCCAGCCGGACCCCGAACCACCACCCGAACACGGGGATCAACCAGACGATGCCGATCGGTGACGCCCCCCCGCCGAACCCACGATCGAAGACCCCCGGCGCCCACCCCGCCCGTTCCCCGACCAACCGAAGCACACTGACCAAAAGCGTCAGCACCGCCGGCCACGCCACCATCCGCAACGCCGAACCCGCGCCGCTGCTCATTCGGCGAGTCTCCCCAGACTCACGACGAAACCAACCGCGCGCAGGCGATCACTTCCGCGCACACTCCGGTCATCCGTGCCCCGCCCCGTTCCTTCGCCCTCGAACGATGGGGCACCGCGTGAACGGCTGCGGTTTGTGGACGGGGCGATCCCGTTCCTTCGCCGAGTCCGTCTGCCCGCCTCTGCCTTCTCCGCCCGTGCGTAAGCGATCGTCCCGCCCCGTTCCTTCGCCCTTTGGTGATGGGATCCGCGCTAGCGGCCGCAGTTCGTGGACGGGCTCCGGCGTTCCTTCGCGTGAGTGGCGTTCGGCCCGAACTGCGGACAACTCGCGTTCGTCCCGCCCCGTTCCTTCGCCCTCGAATGATGGGCTCCGCGCTAGCGGCCGCAGTTCGCGGACGGTCGTTGGCGTTCCTTCGCCGGGTCCGTCTACCCGCATCTGCCTTCTCCGCCCGTGCGTAAGCGTTCGTCCCGCCCCGTTCCTTCGCCCTCGAATGATGGGCTCCGCGCTAGCGGCCGCAGTTCGTGGACGGGCTCCGGCGTTCCTTCGCGTGAGTGGCGTTCGGCCCGAACTGCGGAAATCACTCGGGGCTTAACTAAATCAAGGCTTTCCACCTCGCCCCCGGAGTCCCGGGCACCATGCCCAGTTCTCCTCGGTGGAAAGCCTTGCGCTGTTTGCGTTGCCCGCAGCAGGTTGCCCCACTGCGAACGGCGCGAACTAGAACTCGACGCCCCAGGAGTTTCGCGTTCTCGCAACTTTTTCCGTCGCTTCGACGACTTTTCGGGAACGTCGGGCGTGGGGCACCCATCGAGAATGCCCGCATGAACGCTGCGCCGTCCGCCGCGACCACCGCGTCGCGAGTCCCCGTTCCCCGTCGGCCGGCGCGGCGCCGGATCCGAGCCGTCGGACTCGCCGTCGCCGTCGTCGCGTTCGCATCGCTCGCGCTCCCGTCGCTCGCCGGCTGTGGCTCGCCGCGAACGCTGCCCGGCACCGGCTGGGACCTGCTGCTGCGCGGTGGCCTGGTCGTCGACGGCACCGGCGCGCCGCCGCGGCCCGCCGACGTGCTGGTTGCCGGCGACCGGATCGCGCGGGTGACGGCGCCGTCGCGTGAGCTTGCGCCGTCCGGGACC
>JAEYTU010000036.1 GCA_023433825.1 Planctomycetota bacterium | reverse complement strand
CCGACGCGTCGCGGATCCGCCTCGCGCCGTACGGCGTCGATCCGGCGCGACTGGCCGGGTTGACCGAGGCGCGCGCCGCGCGTCGCGCGCGCGCCGATGCGAGCGACGTCACGTTCGGCTTCGTCGGCTCGATCGTCGCGCACAAGGGTGTGCACGTGCTGCTCGACGCGTTCCTCGGGCTGCGCGGCGCGGCGCGCCTGCGCGTCCACGGTCGCACCGCCGACTTCGCCGACTACGCCGAACCGCTGGTCGCCCGCGCCGGCGCCGACCCGCGGATCGCGTTCGTCGGGCCGTTCCCGTTCGGCGACCTCGGCGCGGCACTCGGCGCGATCGACGTCCTCGTCGTCCCGTCGACTTGGTACGAGAACACGCCGTTCGTCGTCCTCGAGGCGTTCGCCGCCGGTGTCCCGGTCGTCGCGACCGACCTTGGCGGGCTGTCGGAGATCGTCGTCGACGGGATCTGCGGCGACCTGTTCCCGCGCGGCGACGTCGACGCGTTGCGCGGAAAGCTCCAGCGCCTCGTCGACGAACCGGATCGCATCGCGCGATACCGCGCGGCGCTGCCGGTGCCGCGCACGCTGACCGACGACGCCGACGCGTTGCGCTCGCTCTACGCGGAACTGCTCGCGTGAAGTTGCTCTACGTGATCCACCAGTACTTCCCCGACTGCCATTCGGGGACCGAGCAGTACTGCCTCGCGGCGTCGCGCGAGGCGCGCCGGCGCGGACACGACGTCACGGTGCTGTCGTTGCACTGGGAATGGGGCCGCGACGAACCGCCGCTGCACGTGTTCGAGGCGCCGTACGACGGCTTCCGCGTGATCCGCCTGAACCACTGGATCGGACTCGCACCGAGCGAACCGCTGCGCGACCACCTCGACCCGATCGTCGGCGTCGCGTTCCGCAGGATCCTCGCCGAAGTGCAACCGGACGCCGTGCACGTCTTCCACCTGCGGCAACTCGGCATCGATGTCCTCGACGCCTGCGTCGAGGCCCGTGTGCCGACGATCGTCAACCTGATGGACTTCTGGTTCCTGTGTCCGCGGTTCACGCTGCTGCGCTCCGACGGGACGCTGTGCGAAGGTCCTCCCGACGGCGGGTTCGGCTGTGTGCCGTGCGCGCATCCGGCGCCGATCCATGGCTACGTCGGCGCGGATCACGAAGCCGGGCCCGACACGCACGACGCGCTGCGTTCGATCGCCGCGGCGTTCCCGGTCTCGTTCGCGGACCGCGGCGCGGACCGCGTCGCGACGTTCGTGCAGCGGAAGGGCCGCTTGCTTGCGTCGCTGCGGCGCGCCGACGCCGTCGTCGCACCGTCGCGCTTCCTCGCCGGGATGTTCGCTCGCAATGGGTTCTCGCATCCGCGCCTCGAAGTCGTTCCGTACGGACTCGAACCCGGGCGCGTGACGCGCGTCGACGTCGAACGTCCGCGCCGTCCGCTGCGCGTCGGCTTCGCCGGTGTCCTGTCGCCGTGGAAGGCGCCGCACGTCCTCGTCGATGCCGTGCGCGCCGTCGACGGTGCGATCCAGGCGACGATCCACGGCCGCCTCGAGGAGCCGATGTTCGCCGACTACATCGCGGACCTGCGCCGTCGCGCCGGCGGTGACGCGCGGATCGCGTTCGCAGGCGCGTTCGGTCGTGACGACGTCGGTCGCGTGCTCGGTGACCTCGACGTGCTCGTCGTGCCGTCGACCTGGTACGAGAACACGCCGTTCGTCGTCCTCGAAGCGCAGGAGGCCGGTGTTCCGGTCGTCGCGTCGGACCTCGGCGGGCTCGCCGAGGTCGTCACGCACGGCCACGACGGCTACCTGTTCCCGGCCGGCGACGCGTCGGCGCTGGCGGAGTTGCTGCGCCGGTGCATCGCGGAGCCGTCGATGCTGACACGCCTCGCACCGCGCCCGGTCGCCGGGATCGCCGGCAACTTCGATCGATTCGAGCGGCTCTATCGCGGGTCGTGACGCGGAGCGACGGCGCGGTCGAACGCGTCGGCGAGTCGTCGGCGCGCGACGGCGTGGTCGAAGCGGCGTTCGGCGAGCGTCCGGCCGCGAGCGATCAGCCCCGAGACGTCGCCGCGGCGCACGTGATCGATCGACGCGAGACCTTCGCCCGGCGTCTCGAAGCGCAGGTACTCGCGACCGTCGGACAGTCCGAGACCTTCGACGGCGACCTCCGTCGCGAGCACGGGCCGACCGACGGCGAACGCTTCGAGCACCTTGATCCGCGTGCCGCCGCCGGAACGGATCGGCAGATAGACGCAGGTCGCCTCGGCGTAGTGCGGGAGCAGATCGGGGACGAACCCGGTGGCCTCGCAGCCGCCGTCGCGGATCAGTGCCGTGATCTCGCCATCGGGGTCGTGACCGACGACGCGGATCCGCAGCTCCGGCCGGTGGCGCCGCAGGAACGGCGCGTGAACGGTGACGAGTTCGCGCACGGCTTCGCGGTTCGGTGGGTAGTCGAGGGCGCCGACGAACAGCAGCAGCGGCGGCGCTTCGTCCGACGGCATCGACAGGACCGGCAAGGCGCCGACGTCGATCGAGTTCTCGACGACTTCGACGGCGGCGGCCGGCGCGAAGTCGGCGACGTGGGCGCGGTCGCGGCTCGACACCGTGATCGTCAGCACGGCGCGGCGCGTCGCGATCCGCTCGGCACGGCGGATCAGGCGGCCTTCGAGGCGGCGTTGGAGTCGATCGGCGAACGGCGGTCGTTCGGTCCCGGGCCGCCGCAGCAGCGCCGATTCGACGTTGTGCAGGTGCACGACGAGCGGCGCCGGGA
>JAEYTU010000018.1 GCA_023433825.1 Planctomycetota bacterium | reverse complement strand
CGACCGACGATGACCGGACGCTGGTGCTGCGCGTCGATCGCCCCGAGCGAATGGACACGACGGCCGAACTCGTCCTCGGGCGGCTCGTCGAAGCGGCCGCCACGCATCGGCTGCTCGTGCTGCTCGTGACCGGGACCGATCAGGAGCGGTTCGCGTTCGACGGCGTCACGCTGCGGATCGAAGGGCTGCCGAAGGACGTGTTCGTCGCGTTCGGCGGCGGGCTGTTCGCCGCCGGCGAGGTGCCGAACGAACTGCTCGACGACGCGCACGCGACGCTGTCGGGCAGTCCCGGCAACCTGCTCGAGGCGTTGGAGTCGCTCGCGCAGCAGCGGTTGCTCGACGGTGGGCCGGGCCGCTACGTCGTCCGCGCGGCGCTGCCGCCGTTCCGGCCGGCGGCGCCGCTGTTGCAGCGCGTGCGCGCGCGCGTCGCCGGCCTGCCGGAGGCGCAGCGTCACGTGCTGCAGGTCGCCGCCGTGCTCGGGCTGCGATCGATGCTCGCCGACGTCGTCGCGCTGTCGGGTCAGAGCGAACTCGAAGTGCTGCAGGCGATCTCGGTGTTCCAAGGGCGCATCGTTCGCGCCGAGCAGGGACTGATCGCGTTCCGTCATGCCGACTTCCGCGGTGCGCTGCTCGAGATGGTGCCGCCCGATGCTCGGCGTCGTCTGCATCGGATGGCCGGTTGGATGCTCGAGGACCGCGGCGCGCCGCCGCTCGAGGTCGGCCTCCAGCTCTCGCACGCGAAGGAGCACCAGGCATGCCTCGCACCATTGCTCGAAGGTCTCGCACGACTCGTGCGCGCCGGTTCGCGCCGCGCGAGTCTGCGCGTCGCCGAGCGGATCCGCGTTCATCTGAACGCGCTGCCGCGCTCGCGCGAGAACCTCGTGCATCGGTTGCGGTACCTGCAGTGGTCGGCGCAGGTCCACGGGCAGGCCGAGCATCTCGACCGCGCGATCCGCGACTGGCGGAAGGCGTACCGGATCGCGAAGCACCTCGACTCGGCGACGGCGCAGGCGCGTGCGCTGGTCGGACTCGCCGGGTTGGCGCAGGGCGCGAGCCAGTACCTGAGCGCGCTGCAGTTCCTCGATCAGTGCGAGGACTTGCTGCTCGGGCGGGAGGACGACGAGTCGCGGCTCGTCGCGGCGAGTGCGTTCGGCCTGCATGCGCGTGTGCTCGGATACCTCGGTTCGGCCGACGACGCGCTCGCGGCGATTCGCGCCGGCCTCGACGTCGTGCCGGAAGACGACGACGCGATTCGGCCGCACCTGCTCGTCGATCTCGCGCGGCTCGAGGCGCTGCGGTACCGGTTCACGGCAGCGCAGAAGCACCTCGAACGTGCGGCGACGGTGTTCCAGGACACCGGTGATCCGATCGGTCTGCTGCGGCTCGAACTCCATCGCGGGCATCTCGCGGCGACGCTGCGCGACGACACGGCGGCGAACTCGGATCTCGAGTCGGCGCTGCGGCGCGCGCGCAGTCTGCGCGACGACCGCGTCGCGGCGCGCGCGTGGCTGTTCCTCGGTCAGCTGCATGCATCGGCGCAGCGGCGCGACGACGCGATCTCGGCGTTGCAGCGGGCGAAGACGTCGGCTGCGCGTGGGAAGGATCGGTTGACGCAGGTCACGGCGCGGATCGAACTGCGCGAACTCGACGTCCGCGACGAACACGACGACGCGTTGGAGTCCGACGTTCTGCTGCTCGGCGTGCCGGCGCCGCAGGCGGCGCTCGCGTTGCTGCGTGCCGACGAGTTGCGTGCGGTGGGGGACCGCGCCGGTGCGGAGGCTTCGGTCGAGTCGGCGTTGCAGGTCGCGCGCGAGTTCTCGCTGCCGCTGCGCTTGTACTGGCGCGTCCTGATCGCGGCCGGTCAGGAGTCCCGCGCGCGGCATCTGATCGACGAGATCGCCGAACGTCTGCCGGCGGGGGCCGCGCGGCGGCGGTTCGTCGCTGCGTACTCGTGAGGGGAGGTCAGCGTGACTTGCCGGTCGCAGCGCGGAGCCACGCTGCGAGGAGCTTGTGGCTCGTGCGCTCGTGGCCGCAGGCACCGCCGAGGACGACCAAGTAGACGTCGTCGACGCCCTTCGGACGCAGTGCGACGTCGGTGGTCAGGTGGTCGAGGACCAGTGCGAGCGGGACGTGCCACTTGCCCGGGAGCGTCAACACGATCGCCGGGTCCGCGGCCACGTCGGCGATTCGCCGGCACAGGTAGCCGTTCGGGATCACGTGCGACTCGCCGCGAATGACGAACAGCCGCGACTTCGCGTCGGCGAGCAGTTGACGAACCTTCGCAGCGCACTGGAGATCGCGGGATCCGGGGCCGCGCAGATGCGTCAGTCGCTCCCAATCGTGCTCCATCGAAACCGAACGCACGCCGAGCTCGGTTGCGCAGTCGATGACCGGCTTCTGCGCGCGCTCGACCGAGGGCTCGAAGCCGAGGATTGCAGTCTTCGGCTCGGTGCCGACGAACTGCTGCAGCAGCTTCCGCTGGAAGTCGCGCAGCGGGCCGGCGAGAGAGTGCACTTCGCCGCACAACACGAGACGACGCGACGTGACGTCGGCGAGCATCGATTCCCACGCCGTCACCTCCCATTCGAACGTCGCCGCGCGCGCCAGCGCCGCCTCGTTCTGCTCGCGGTAGACGACTTCTTCGGCGACCACGTCGACCAGCGACTTCCGTTCGGAGGGCAGGTCGCCGCCGCCGCCGAGGCGGGCGATCGCGTGCGCGGCGCGACTCCGCACGAATGGGACGTCGCTCGCGAGCAGCACGCGGAGAACTTCGATGTGTGCCGGGTCCGTGAACAGGTCCACGCACTGGGCCAGCAGAACGTCGCGACCCGCCGTGATCCCACCGAACTCGTCGACGAGCGCGGCGGCCGCCTCTGACAGGTTCTCTGCCCTGTTGTGAGCGAGCAGCGTCGCCGCGTGGAAGCGGTTCTCGACGACCGGATCGCGTTCCATCATGGCTTGCAGCGCTGCAGTGACCGCCGGAGTCGGGTACCGCCGGACGGCGAAGGCTGCGTCCCGCCGCAGGTCGTCGTCGATGGTTCCCATCACCGACAGCAGCGTGTCGGCGGAGCGCGCGTCCGGAGTCACGTACAGCGCTTGGATCGCGAGTCGGCGCAGCGGCAGTGGGGCGTCCGCGTCGGCGACGATCGCGCGCACCGCTGGATATGCAGCGTCGCACCGGAACGTCGCGACGAGGCGGATCAGCGCAGCGCGGAGGTCGTCCGGCCCGGAGCGGAGTGCGTCGACGATCTGCGATTCGACGGCGGCGACGTCGACCTTCGACTGGCCGGACGCGGGCGCTGCCGAGAAGCACGTGATCGCGATCGAAAAGAGCGTCGCGATGCGCAGGGACGATGCGGGTCGAGAACGGCGCGGGACAGTCGTCGAAGCGTGATCCACAGGCGGCCTCCGTCGAAGCGGGTCGGGGAACGCTAGCCCTTCACCCGCCCGCCGTGGCCCCCCGCCCGCCTACTTCAACTTCTCCCAGAACTCCTCCGGCATGTCGTGCGCGATCTTCAGCGCGCCGTTCGCGCCGGCGTAGATCGGCTCTTCGATCCGGATCACCTTGCCGCCGCCGAGGTCGCGCTTCATCGCGACTTCGACGGCACTGTCGAGGCCCTTGATCATCGAGCCACCACCGGCCAGCAGCACGCGGTTGCGGAGCTTGTGCTGGAACTCGGGATCGAACGACGACACGAGCTTGCGAATGCCGTCGACGATCGGCGGGACGAGGATCGAACAGGCGCGCTTGACGGCGTCGGTGACGTCGAACGTCGTCGGCTTGCCGTCGACGGGCAGGTCGACGATCGCGCGTTCCGGCGGATCGCCGAGGTAGCCGTAGCGCTCCTTGATGTCCTTGATCATCTGGATCGTGAACTGCGCGCCCTTGCACTCTTCGCGCATCAACCGCGCGAGTTCGGCGTCGATCGCATCGCCGGCGATCTCGACCGTGATCTGGTCGGCTTCCTCCGGCATCGTGCCGTGCATCCGGCACAAGTCGGTCGTGCCTGCGCCGATGTCGACGACGAGGACGTCCTCGAGCCAGTCGAGCCCGTAGGCGACCGCGAACGGTTCGCTGCACAACATCGCCGAGTCGACCGTCGCACGCGCCGCTTCGATGATCGCTTCCTTGTTCTTGATCGACGCCTGCGCCGGCGCGCCGATCACGCAGTAGACGAGTTCGTCCTTGCGCGGCCGCGCGAGGCGGATCGCCTCTTGGATCAGGTCCTTCGCGGCGCGCATGTTCGCCTCGCGATCGGCCGTCGCACCTTCGAGCGACGACGCGATGACGCCCTTCTCGAGCGGCTTGTACAGGTTCAGCGAGAGACGCTTCTCCTGCGCCTCCTTGCCGAACAGCACTTCCTTCTTCAGCAGCTTCATCGCGACGACGTCCCGCGGGTAGCCGACGATCGAGTAGACGGTCTCACGAACACCGTTGCTCGCCGACACCGAGGTGCGTGAGGTTCCGAGGTCCATGCCGATGTAGAGGACGCCCTTCTTCGCTGGCGTGTCGGTCTGCGGGGGAGGCGGCTGCGTCATGTGAATCGAGAATCGGACGGTCGTTTTGGCGCTGCGGGGCGGGAGTGATCACTCCCGAGTGCCCTTCTGCAGCGCGAGGTTTGCCTTGAAGATCTCGGCCATCAGCTCCTTCTTGCGCGCGAATTGCTGCGCTTCGGGGCGAAGGCCCTGCACGGACTTGTAGACCGAGGCCAGACCGTCGTCGACGTTGCCGATCCTGGCCACTTCGGCGAGTCGCGCCTCGTTGGCCTCCAGCGCCTCCGACATCTTCTGGATGCGGCGCTGCAGCAGGTCGACTTCTCGATCGCGAACGGCTTCGCGCGCGGCGGCGGCTTCGCGGCGCGCGGCTTCGATCCGCGACTGGAACTCGTCGAGGATGCGGTCGCGCAGTCCTCCCATGTTCGTGTCGCCGCGTTCGGCGAATGCGCGGAACTCGGCGTCGATCGCGCGGCGCAGATCCGCGTCCTCGCCTTCGTAGCGATCGGCTTCGTCGGCGAGCGCGATCCCGAGCCGGTCCTCGAGCATCACGCGCTGCTGTTCGAGACGCTGCCGCAACTCGGCGACCTCGTCCTGCGCGCGCCGCTGCATCTCGGCCATCTCGTCGCGCGAGCGTTCGAGGTCGTCGGCGCGCTGCAGCATCCGCAGGAACTCGTGCTTCGCCTCGTCGGCGATTTCGGCCCCTTCGAGCCCCATCAGCCGCGACCGCAGCGTTCGGCTGACCGCCTGCTCGACCAGCGAGACGACGCGGTCGAGGCC
>JAEYTU010000702.1 GCA_023433825.1 Planctomycetota bacterium | reverse complement strand
ACTCGCAGTCGCGCGATTCTCGATGCAACGGCCCCCGCGAAAACGCAGGCGAATTGGCGGATTCGGCGAGGCTTTCGCGGGCGGCGGTGCGCGAGAGGCGCACGGCTGCGTGGCGCGCCAGTTGTTCAACGGGCTGCTAAGGCCGGGCTTCCGAGGCGGTCGATAGGCTCGCGACCACCCGGAGGCACCATGCCGGAGTCCGACGACCGCGTTTCTCCCGACGACCGACTGCAACGCGCGCTCGCGGCGATCGACGGCGAGATGCTGCCACTGGCCGACGCCGATCCGCTGTTCGATCCGGATCCGCTGCTGGAGACGCTGAATCGCGGACTGCCCGAGCTGAGCAACGCCCTCGGCGACCTGATGCGCGAACTCGAAGTCGCGCCGCGCTGCGCGGTCGGTGCCACGCTGCGTGCCGTCGTCGACGCCACGGTGCCGCGCGCACCGAGCTTCGTCGTTCGGCTGGCGTTCGCGCCCGCGATCGACGACGTCGTCGCCGACACCTCGAAGCTGTCGGATGTCGTCCGCCAGTGGCTCACACTCGCGCAATCGTGCGCGGGCGGTGGCGGCGAACTGGAGCTGCGGCTCGAGGACGCGCGCGACGACGTGGTGCTGCGGCTCGACGTGCTGCCCGGCACCGGCGCGTTCGACGATGCCGCATGGGAACGCGCATGCCGCGGTGCCGACGGCTCGCCGCGCACGGCGACGACGCCGGACGGGCGCCGTCGGACGACGTTCACGTTCGCGCGCTCGGTCCCCGTTCGCTGATCGGACGTCTGCGAGATGCGCGAGAGGCGCGTGGCTGCGTGGCGCGCCAGTTGGTGGACGGACTGCTAGAGTCCCGCCGATGGTCGACCAACCGATGCGGATCGGCATCGTCTGTTACCCGACGGTCGGCGGCAGCGGCGTCGTCGCGACCGAGATGGCGATGCAGGCAGCGCGGCTGGGTCACGAGGTTCACCTCGTCAGTTACGGGCGACCATCACGCCTGCGCCGCGGGATCCCGGGTCTGCGCTACCACGGCGTCGAGGTCTCCGCGTATCCGCTGTTCCGCTTCCCGCCGTACGACCTCGCACTCGCGACGCGGATGCTCGAGGTCCACGAAGAAGCGAAGCTCGACCTGTTCCACGTCCATTACGCGATCCCGCACGCGGTCAGCGCGTACCTCGCGCGGCAGATGTCGGGCGGCAGCCTGCCGTTCGTGACGACGCTGCACGGCACCGACATCACGGTCGTCGGTGTCGATCGCGCCTACATGCGGCCGACGCGCTTCGCGATCGAGCAGTCGAACGCCGTGACGGCGGTCAGCCGCTTCCTCGCCGAGGAGACCAACCTGCTGTTCGGTCTGCGTCGGCCGATCCACGTCGTGCCGAACTTCGTCGACCTGCAGCGCTTCGCGCCCGGCCCGCGCGGACGCTGGTACGAGCGCAACGAAGAGGAGCGCGTCGTCGTGCACGCGAGCAACATGCGTCCGGTCAAGCGGCTCGGTGACGTCGTCCGGGCGTTCGCCGTCTTGGCGCGCGAACTGCCGTCGCGACTCCTGCTCGCGGGGGATGGACCCGATCGCGACCACGGTCTGGCCGTCGCTGCCGACCTCGGTCTGAAGGACCGCGTCGAGCATCTCGGCAACGTCGAGCAGATCGAGAGCATCCTGGCCGACGCCGACCTGTGCCTGTCGATGTCGGAGACCGAGAGCTTCGGGTTGTCGTTGCTCGAAGCGATGAGTTGCGGCGTCCCTTGCGTCAGCTCCGACGTCGGCGGTGTGTCCGAGGTGCTCGGCGACACCGGTGCCCTCGTTCCGCTCGGCGACACGGATGCGGCCGGCCGCGCGGCGATCGCGTTGCTGTCCGACGTCGATCGGCACCGTGCCGACGGCAAGGCTTCGCGGGCGCGCGCCGTCGAGCGGTTCGACCGCGACAAGGTCGTCGACCAGTACTTCGCGATCTACCGCGACGTGCTCGCATCGCGCTGACGCGCAGACGACGGTGATCCTGCTCGACCACAACGCGACGACGCCCGTCGACCCCGAAGTTCTCGCGCGGTTCGTCGCCGTCGAGCAGCAGTGCCCGGGCAACCCGGACAGCTTGCATGGGTTCGGCCGCGCCGCGCGCGCCGTCGTCGAGGCCGCGCGCCGCGAGATCGCCGACGCACTCGACGTTCCACCGGAAACGTTGTTCTTCACGTCCGGCGGGACCGAGGCGAACAACCTCGCCGTCCTCGGACTCGGCGATCCGACTCTGCCGGTGCTCGCCGGTCCGGTCGAACACGCGTCGGTGCTGGCGCCGGCGGGAGTACGGGGTCTGGTCGCGTGGTCCGTCGACTCGACCGGCGCCGTGAACGTCGAGCCGCCGACGTCGCCGGTCGGCCTGGTTTGCCTGGTCCACGCACAGAACGAACTCGGCACGGTGCAACCGGTCCGAGAGGCTGCGGCGCTGGCGCGTTCGCTCGGCGTGCCTCTGCACGTCGACCTGGCGCAGAGTCTCGGTCGACTGGACCTTCGCGAAGCACTCGCTGCGGCGGACGCTGCCGCGCTGACGACGCACAAGGCCGGCGGATTGCGCGGCTGTGGGGTGCTGTACGTCCGCCGCGGTTCCGACGCGATCCGTCCGATGCTGCGGGGCGGCGCTCAGGAACGCTCGGTCCGACCCGGGACGATCAGTCCGGCACTCTGCGCGGCGACGGCGACGGCGATCCGACGCGCGGTCGGCGATCGTGAACGACGCGCGACGTCGATGTCGGCGCTTCGCGATGCGTTCGTCCGTTCGCTGACCGAGCAGATCCGAATTCGGATGCTGACTCCGCCGTCGTCGCTGCCGAACACCGCGATGGTCTGGTTGCCTGTTCACGACGGACGTCTGTTGCTGCCTGCACTCGACGTGCTCGGTGTCGCAGTGTCACAAGGTTCCGCGTGTTCCTCGGGCTCGCCGGAACCGCCGCGCATCTTGCGCGCGATCGGACTCGACGACGCCGATGCACGACGTTGCATTCGCGTCAGCGTCGGTGTCGACACGACGTCGAACGAGATCACTCGCGCGTGTGAACACGTCGTCGATGTCGTGCGCAGACTTTCCCGCGGCGCCGATCCCTCACGCGCGTGAGTGCTTGCGAAGAACGCTTCACGACGAGACGAAACTTCCTTCGCAGCGGCTTTGCATAAGCCGGATCGGGTTGATAAAGGATCACCCGTGTTGAGGAGCTCGCGTCGCGGCCCGCCAAGCCGTGATCGAGCGCTGATCGGTCCGTCTCGCGGTCATCGTCCCGGTCGTCGTCCCGTTCGTCTCCCCATTCGTCGTCACGTCCGCATGCGCTTTGTCAGGAGGCGCTGCGGTCGCGCGGAAGAGGTACGCCCGGGCTTCGGCCATTCCACCCACCACAGGCTTCATGACCCCATTGCTCATGTCCGCCTCTATGCCGAGTCCGAGCTTGTTCATGGAGGAAGTGGTCGCGGAACTGCGGCGGCGCATGCGGCGAGAGAAGTTCGAGATCTGGTTTCGCGGGTTCCAGTTGGTGCGGCTCGCCGCGGACGAAGTCGAGTTCTCGGTCCCGAACGGATTCATCCGTGACTGGATCAATCGGCACTACCTGCACGTGATCGAGGAAGCCGTGGCCGCGGTGTGGAACGCCGCGCAGGCCGCGGCCGAACAGGGTGCGACTGACCAGGCCCTGGCAGATCGGGCCGTGGCAGATCGCGCCGATGCAGACGACGCCGCGAATGCCGCACTCGATCCCCAGCATCGACCGCGAATCCGGTTGTCGTTCGCAAGGCCGCAAGAACCGCCGACGCCGAAGCTGCTGCCTGCGTCACCGTCGCCGACCGTCGACGGCGCCGATCCCGCCACTCCGCTCGCGTCGGCGCCCGGAGACGAGCATTGCGCGCGGGGAACCGATGCGCAGTCACGACCTGCGTCGGACGTGCCCGTGTCGGACGATCCGCACGCGGCTCCGACGGACCGCGACCCGTCGCGCAACGGCAACGTCGAGGGCGACATCGACGGCAACGTCGAGCCGAAGGCGCCGATTCCAACGCCAACGAGTGCCCCGCGCAGTTTCCACGTGCACGCGAATTCGAATTCGAGTTCGAACGCTCACGTTCCCGGCGGCTCGCTGTACCCCCCGTGCTCCGTGAACCGCGACTACACGTTCGAGAACTTCGTCGTCGGTTCGTGCAACCGACTCGCGCAGGCCTCGGCGATGACGGTCGGTGAGAACCCCGGGAACTCGTACAACCCGCTGTTCATCCACGGCAACGTCGGTCTCGGGAAGACGCATCTGCTGCAGGCGATCTGTCATGCCGTGCTGCGCAAGCGCCCCGAAGCGCGCGTCGTCTATCTGAGCTGCGAAGAGTTCACGAACCGCTTCATCCAGAGCATCGAGCGGAAGTGCGTCGACGAGTTCCGCGCGTTCCACCGTTCGGCCGACGTGTTGGTCGTCGACGACGTCGACTTCCTCGCGAGCAAGGCGAAGACGCAGGAAGAGTTCTTCCACACGTTCAACGAGCTGTTCCACGCGAAGCGGCAGGTCGTGCTGTCGTCGGATCGACCGCCGCTCGAGATCCCGACGCTCGAGGACCGTCTCGTGTCGCGGTTCAAGTGGGGCTTGGTCACCGACATCGACATGCCGTGCTTCGAGACGCGCGTCGCGATCGTCAAGCGCAAGGCGCGGATGCGTTCGGTCGATCTTCCCGACGACATCGCGTACCTGATCGCGCAGCGCGTGACGACCAACATCCGCGAGCTCGAGGGCGCCCTGACGAAGGTGCTCGGCGTCGCGGCGATCACCGAGCAGGACCTGTCCGTCGCGCTGGCCGAGGATGCGCTCCGCGGCATCTCGACACCGCGTCCGCCGCGCGCACGACTCGAGGACATCATGACGTTGATCACGTCGGAGTTCTCACTGTCGTCGCGCGACCTGACCGGCAAGTCGCGGTCGCAGGCGATCAGCTTCCCGCGGCAGATCGGGATGTACTTGGCGCGCGAACTGACCGACCACTCGCTGGAGGACATCGGACGGTTCTTCGGTGGCCGCGATCACACGACGGTCATCTACGCCGTCGACCGGATCCGGAAGCGCTTCGCGACCGATCGGGTCGTCAAGGACCTGCTCGCGACGCTGACGCAGCGCCTGAGCGGCGGCCGCGGCTGAACGGCCGCTCGCGCTCGATCGACCCCGTCGCGCCCGTTCGACCCATCGAGGGCCGCGATCGGGCAGCGCTCGCTGGAGCCTGCCGCCGCGATCGAACCGCCCCGCCACGACCGGCGGTTCGACACCGGCGATCCGCGCGGCGTGAACGACCGGGTTTCCCCGGCTGGCCATCGCGTGCGCGAGCATCCGGCGTCGATGGCCGAGCCACGCGCGCGGGCGAACGTCGACGCGGTTTCTTGACGCGCGCCACTTGGGTCTCGACGGCTGTGCGAAGCCGAGATCTGGTGCGTGGGAACGGACAGAAACCTGTGGAAAGCCGTCAGTCCTCGGCGGGGAATCCGTCGAGTTCTCTCCCCGGATCCGACCGGCTCGGCCTCGTGTGAATCGTTCGGGGAGGATTCCTCGCGGACCTTCCACATCGGACACCCGCGCGGCATTTCAGCTGCTGCGCGCGTTCGCGACGTCGCGACGGCGTTCCGCGATCGACGCCGTTGCGTTCTCCACACTTCGTACGCCCCGATCACTACGACTGGATTTGGATCTCTCGTACGAGATCAGGATCGCGCGATCGGGCAGTGCTTGCCGGGGCCTCCGATCCCTTCGAGACGGCCTTCGATCGAACCCCACCGCAGACGTCCTCGGACTGCGACTCCGCTGTTCAGCTTCGTCGCTCCGTCGGGCATGATTCGCGACCCGATCGGACGAGCCTTTGTGACCCGTCGGAACCACGAGGATCGGCCAAGACGTTTCGACGCAGGAGTAGCAGCCCATGAAGATCCTCTGTGACCGCCAGCAGCTGCAGGAGGCATTCGGTGTCGTCGCGGCCATCGCGCCACTGAAGAGCACGAAGCCGATCGTTCAGAACATCCTGCTGCGCGCCGAAGCCGACTCCGTGACGCTGTTCGCGACCGACTTCGAGATGTCGGCGCGCGTTCGATTGCCATCGGTCAAGGTCGAGCAGCCCGGCGCGGTGCTTCTGCCCGCGCGCGAGACCGGATCGCTGCTTCGCGAGCTGTCCGATCCGACGGTCTCGCTGACGAGCAAGGAGATGCGATGCACGCTCGAGTCGGGCGGCGGTTCGTTCATCCTCGTCGGCGACGATCCGACGCAGTTCCCCGAACACCGACCGCTGCCGTCGACGACGCCGATCGTCCTGCCGGCCGGCGAACTGGCGACGATGGTTCGTCGCACTTCGTTCGCCGCCGCGAAGGAGGAGACGCGTTACGCGATCAACGGCGTGATGCTCGACGTTCGCAAGGGCTCGCTGCACATGGTCGCGACCGACGGTCGGCGACTGGCACTGACCTATTCGAGTCTCGAGGGCAACCCGAAGGACCAGAACGTCGTCGTGCCGTCGCGAGCGTTGCAGGCGCTGTGCCGCGCGATCCCGGACGGCAGTCGTGAGCCGATCCGGGTCGTCTTCGGCGACGCACAAGCCGGGTTCGAGATGGGCGAGACGCTGCTCGTCACGCGACTGCTCGACACGCGTTTCCCCGACTACGAAGGCGTGATCCCGAAAGCGGCCGACACGACGATCGAGATGTCGGCGAGCCTGCTCGCGTCGTGCCTGCGGCGGGTGTCGGTGCTCTGCAGCGGCGACGTCCGGATGGTGCGGTTCCAGTTCGGCAGCTCGTCGCTCGAACTCAGCGCCGAAGGTCAGACCGGACGCGCCGACGTCTCGATGGACTGCGACGTGCGCGGCGCGGGCGGTTCGATCTCGTTCAACCCGGACTTCCTGCTCGACGCGTTGAAGGTCGCCGAGATGGAACAGATCCGAATGGACATGACCGACGAGTCGACGCCGGCGCGGTTCACGCTCGGCGAGGCGTTCACCTACGTCTTGATGCCGATCAGCGGCTCGTGAGCCAACCCAAGCGCGCCGCCGATCTGATCGCGGGACTGATGCGGGAGCTGAAGGTCCGCGGCGGTCGCGCCGCGCATCAGGATGCGCTCGCCGAAGTCCTGGGTGCCGAACGCGCGCAACGTTGCCGCGTCACCGGTTTCGCCGGCGGAAAACTGTGGGTCGAGGTCGAGTCCGCTCCGCTGTACGCCGAGCTGACTGGCTTTCGACGCGAAGAAGTGCGCGACGGCATCAACCGTCGCTTGAAGGATTCGAAGCAGAAGGTCGCCCAAGTCGTTTTCCGGATGGGCGGTACGGCACATGTCTGACATGCCTGAACAGAAGCGCTACGACGCGAGCTCGATCAAAGTCCTCGAAGGTCTGGAAGCGGTGCGCAAGCGCCCCGCGATGTACATCGGGGACACGAGCGCGAAGGGTCTGCACCATCTCGTCTGGGAGGTCGTCGACAACGCCGTCGACGAGGCGCTCGCCGGTCGCGCGTCGCGCATCGACGTTCGGATCCACAGCGACGGCTCGGTGTCGGTCCGCGACAACGGCCGCGGGATCCCGGTCGACATGCACGAGACTGGAATGCCGGCCGTCGAGGTCATCCTGACGAAGCTGCATTCGGGCGGGAAGTTCGACAAGGACTCGTACAAGGTCTCGGGCGGTCTGCACGGCGTCGGCGTGTCGGTCGTCAACGCGCTGTCGGAGTGGTTGGAGGTCGAGATCTGCCGCGACGGGAAGGTGCACAAGCAGACCTTCGCCCGCGGCGATCGCGCGAGCGATCTGAAGGTGATCGGCGATGCCGAGAGCACCGGCACGATGGTCCGCTATCTCGCCGACGGAACGATCTTCGAGACGACGGAGATCTCGTTCGAAGTGCTGCGCAAGCGGCTGCGCGAACTCGCGTATCTGATGGGGACGACCGGGCTCGTCCTGACGCTGCACGACGAGCGGATCGATCAGCACGAGGAGTACGTGTTCCCCGAGGGGCTGCGCGACTTCGTCAACGACCTCAACAAGTCGAAGACCGTCGTGCATCGCGACGTCGTCTACGTTCACAAGGAGATGCCATCGGCCGACGACCCGAACAAGGTCTACGACGTCGAGATCGCGCTCCAATACAACGACGGCTACAACGAGAACGTCTTCACGTTCGTCAACAACATCAACACGAGCGAGGGCGGCACACACCTCGTCGGGTTCAAGACGGCGTTGACGCGCACGCTGAACAACTACGCGCGCAACGAGAAGCTGCTGAAGCAGAAGGACACGGTGCCGACCGGCGACGACTTCCGCGAAGGTCTCGTCGCCGTGCTCTCGATCAAGGTCCCGGATCCGCAGTTCGAGAGTCAGACGAAGATCAAACTCGGCAATCGCGAAGTGCAGTCGATCGTCGAGACCGTCGTCGGCGAGGGGCTGCGCACCGTGTTCGAGGAGAAGCCTTCGATCGCGAAGGCGATCTTCTCGAAGGCGATCGACGCGCTGCGCGCGCGCGAAGCCGCCCGCAAGGCGCGGGATCTCGTGCGACGCAAGTCGGCGCTCGAAGGCGTCGGGCTACCGGCGAAGCTCGCCGACTGTCAGAAGGGAACGACTCCGGAAGCCGCCGAGCTGTATCTCGTCGAAGGCGATTCGGCAGGCGGGACGGCCAAGCAGGGGCGCATGTCGTTCCAGGCCATCCTGCCGTTGCGCGGCAAGATCCTGAACGTCGAGAAGGCCCCGGTCGACAGCATCCTCGACCACGAGGAGATCCAGACGATCGTCGTCGCGATCGGCACCGGCTTCCTGACCGACGAGTTCGAACCAGGCAAGCTGCGCTACCACAAGATCATCATCATGACGGACGCGGACGTGGACGGCAGTCACATCCGCACGCTGCTGTTGACGCTCTTCTATCGAAAGATGCCCGAGCTGATCGCGCGTGGACACGTCTACGTCGCGCAACCGCCGCTGTACCGGATCGAGAAGGGCAAGCACGTTCGCTACGCGGTGACCGAGGCCGAACGCGATCGCCACGTCGCCGAGCTCGGCATCGGTCAGACGAGGCTCGCGTGGACCGACGTCGACGGCAAACCGCGCGAGGTCGGCGGCACCGAGCTGCAGGCCCTCCGGCTGAACGTCGAGAACGTCTGGAGTCACGAGCACCATCTGCCGCCGGACTGCGGGATCCAGTTCCTCGACTACCTGCTCGAGGCGTCCGGCCCGAAGGCGGTGTTGCCGATGTTCTGGGTCATCCATCGCGGCGAGAAGCGGTTCGTGCGCGAGCAGGAGGAACTCGATCGGATCCTCGCGAGTGCCGAGCGCAAGGGCGGTCGTCTGCTCGTCTACGAGGGTCCGGAGTCGGCGTGCAATCGCAGTGAAGCCGACATCGAGGTCTACACGCTGCACATCCGCGCAGCGCTCGAGCGGCTGCTCTCGACGTGGGCGTCGATGGGGTTGCACCCGAAGATGCTGGTCGACGGTTCGTGGCCGTTCACGGTCGTCTCGGGCGAACGACGTCGCGAGTTCGTCGATCTGCGTTCGGCGCAGAAGGCCGTCACCGAGATCTGCGAGAAGGACCTCTCGATCACTCGGTACAAGGGACTCGGCGAGATGAACCCGAGTCAGCTCCACGAGACGACGATGGACCCGACGCGGCGCACGTTGTTCCGCGTCACGATCAACGACGCCGTCGAAGCCGATCGGATCTTCACGATCCTGATGGGCAGCGAGGTCGAGCCGCGCCGCGAGTTCATCGAACGGCACGCGCTCGAAGCGACGAACCTGGACGTCTGAACCGGAACGCCACCGCCCGATGATGCAGCGC
Source organism: Planctomycetota bacterium (assembly GCA_023433825.1). GTDB lineage: Bacteria > Planctomycetota > UBA1135 > UBA1135 > UBA2386 > JAEYTU01. The sequence goes on along the minus strand of JAEYTU010000702.1, from coordinate 5,941 downwards.
ATCCGCTACCTGGTCGGGCTCGTGACGTTGATCGTCGCGTTCGCCGGCGCGGCGTTCCTGTGGCAGATGCTGCGCACGGACGAGTCAGCCGGTCATTTCCGATTGGCTGTCGAGTTCCGGAACGTTCGCGGGCTGAAGGACGGCGCCGACGTCCGCTACCGCGGCGTCGTCGTCGGCGTCGTGCGCAAGGTCGAGCTGCGCAACGATGCGCGGAAGGGTTTGGTCACGGTCAGCCTGTATCCGGGCCGCGAACCGCTCGCCTGCGCGAACAGTCAGTTCTGGATCGTCACACCGCGCTTCAGCGGACTCGCCGCTGGTGCGACCGGGCTCGACACGCTGGTGCGCGACGCCTACGTCGCGTTCGTCACGCCGGAGCCGTTCGGACCGGCCGTGACGTCCGGCAGCATGGTCATCGGCCTCGAACGCCCGTTCCTCGACGAGACCGAAGGTGTCGTCGAACCGGTCAAACACGGCGACCTGCTGATGAAGGTGCTGGTCCCCGAGAACCATGCGCTCGGCGTCGGCGCGCCGGTCCTGTTCCGCGGCATGCAGACCGGCGAAGTGCGGGCCGTGCAGCTCGCGACGCAGGGGACGCACGTCGAGGTCGATCTACGGATCGACCGTCGCTTCCGGACGACGGTGACCGACAAGAGCGAGTTCTGGATCGCACGCCCGCGGCTGTCGGGCGCGTTGTTGCGCGGGATCTCGGTCGACGACATCGGCGCGCTGCTGAACCCGTTCGTCGCGTACCACACCGAACCAGGGAAGGGCGTCCCGGTCGCGGACGCGTACCGCGTCGCCGCCGTTCCGGAGCGGCCGTCGCACGAGCTGACCGCCGTGCCGGCCGAAGCGTTGCGCCGCTCCGACCCAGCCGCGGTCGCAACCGACTCCGCGCCGCGCGTGCGATTGGTGCGGATCACCTACGAGGCGATCGACGTCGACTGGCTGAGTCCGAACGACGAGATCCGCCGGCAAGGCACCGGCATCGTCCTCGCCGACGTCGGCGGGCGCAGCCTCGTCGTGACGACGCGCACGGTCTGCGACGGCGCGTACTTCTGGCGCGATTCGTTCGGCGCCGACCCCGACATCGAACGCGAGCAGATCAGCGTCGCGTTGCCGGACGGTCCGGTCCTGCGCGCCGTTCGCGCGTGGGTCGACCCGAACGGCGCGGATCTCGCCGTGCTCGTGCTGGAAGACCCGCCGCCGGATCTCGCGACGACGCCCGCCGTCGCGCTGGAGTTCGGAGGCGACGGCGACGAGGCGCCGGCCGGCGATCGATGGCGGGCGGTGTCCGCCGACGGCGAACGTGGTGCGACGTTGACCGAATCGCCGCCGAAGCTGACCGAAGACCGCGGCGCCGTTCGCATGGCCGACGACCGCGCCACGGCGCTGCTCGGGCAGGTCACCGGAGTCGACGAGTCGCCGCGCTGGGTCCCGCTCCGGTTGTTGCCGCAGAGCCTGAGACCGAAACCGTGAGCGCACAGACGCAGGCGTTGTCGCTGCGTCGATTCGCACTCGGGCATCCCCGCGCCGCCGAGGACCTGTGGCTGCTGGAGGACGTTCGCGTCGACGTCGCCCGCGGCGCGTTCGTCCTGCTCGTCGGCGACAGCGGTTCGGGCAAGTCGTCGTTGCTGCGACTGATCTGCGGACTGTTCGAGGACCGCGAACCGCCGCCACTGACCCGCGGCGAGATCGAAGTGCTCGGCGAGCGGATTCGCGGCCACTACCCGTCGTCGCTCCGTGGCCAGGTCGTCGCCGTGCTGCAGGACGAGGGGCTGCTCGACGAACTCTCGCCGCGCGAGAACGTCGAACTCGCGCTCCGCGTCGCCGACCGTTCGATCAAGCTGGCGCCCGGATTGCTCGCGCAGGCCGGCCTCCACCAACCACCCGACCAGGTCGCGATGCTGTCGGGCGGGATGCGCAAGCGTGTCGCCGTCGCGCGAGCGCTCGCGACCGATCCAGCGATCCTCGTCTTCGACGAACCGACGGCCGGCCTCGACCCGCGCGCGGCGCGCGAGATCGCCGAGCTGCTGAAGTCGACCCACGACGGCGCGCAGGGGCGTCGCACGACGCTGGTCGTCACGCACGACTTCGACGCGTTCGAAGGGCTCGCCGATGCGACGCTGTGGATCGACCGCTCGGCGCGCAGGATCGCGACGATCGAGCCGGGCCAGCCGATCCCGCGCACGAAGCCACGCAACGCCGACGCCGCGGCCGTGACGCCAGCGGATCCGACGTTGCGTGGGATCCAGCGCATCCTGCTCGGCGCGGGTGCGTTCGCCGCGACGATCGGCGAGGCGATCACGCGCCTGCCGCCGGTCCACCTGGGCGTCGTCGTGCGCAGCGTCGTGCAATGCGTGCTGGAGTCGGTGCTGTTCGTCGTGTTGGCGTCGGTGACGATCGGCGGACTCGCGACGTTCTTCGCGCTGCGCAACAACCCACTCGAAGGCGCGTTCGTCGGCCAACTGCTGACCGGCGTCGGCAAGGTGCTCGTCGCCGTGCTGGTCCCGCTGATGGCCGGGTTCTTCTTCACGGCGCGGATGGCAGCGGGAGCGGCGGCACGGGTCGGCACGATGAAGCGCACGAATCAGGTCGCGGCGCTGCAGATGATCGGTGTCCGACCGGCCGACTGGCTGTTGACCCCGTTGGTATGGGGATTCTGCATCGCGATGCCGATCGTGACGTTCGCCGGGATCGTGTTCGCCTGCGGCGCCTCGTACCTCGCCGCGCGTCTCGTCGCGGGACTGCCCGACTTCGGCTGGGCGGCGTCGTTCTTCCGGACCGTCGAACTGCTCGACGCCCACTACATCCTGCTGAAGACGGTGCTGTCGGGGTTCCTGGTCGCCGTGCTGACCTATCACCTCGCGGTCGGACCCAAGCCGTCCGGGAAGGACGTCGGGGACTCGGTCAACGCCAGCATCGTCCTCGGGATGGTGACGGTGCTGATCGTCCACGCGACCGTCACGCTGGTCGGCTACGTCTGATCGGGCGCCGATCGGGCCACCGTTCGCGACGCCTCTCAAGCGCCGCTCCGGAGGGGCCGATAACGAGGCCGTGAAGGGCCTCGAGAAGCTCACCTGCATCCGCCTCGCCGAAGTCCTGTCGCAACGGGGCTCGGTGACGACCGATGCGATCACGGAAGCGCTCTACACACAGGACAAGACCGGCGAACCGTTCGTCGATCTGCTGATCGCGGGCGGACACATCGCCGAGTGGGAACTCGCGAAGGTCGTCGTCGAGAACTTCCAACTGCCGTTCGTCATGGCCGGCAGCTACGACGCGAACCCGGACGCGAAGGCGAAGCTGCCCGAGTCGGTCTGGTTCGAGCATTCCCTGGTGCCCCTCGACCTGTTCGGCGACGTGTTGACCGTCGCGATGCCGATCCTGACGCCGTTCGACGTCATGGAGAAGCTGCAGCGGAAGCACGGTGTCGAGTTCTTCCCCTACGTCGGTCTTCCGTCGGAGAACCGGAAGGTCATCAGCGAGACGTTCAAGACCTACGGCGAGTGGAAGAAGAAGACCGATGCCGAGCGCGAGGCGAAGGCGAAGGCTCGCGGCGCAGGCGCGGCGGCGGGTGGTGGCAAGCAGGGCGGCCCGGGCGGCGACGCCTGGATGAACATCTTCGACTCGGCGGACGCGGCCGTCCGCGACGGGCTCAAGAAGAAGTAGTCGGCCCGCGATCGACGGTGCCGGGCAGTCCCGGCGCGCGCGGCGGCACTGCGGTCGTGTCAGGCTCGGAGTCGGTCGAAGCCGTCGCCGGTCCCTGCGTCGTGGCTTCGGCAGCCGCCTGTTCGAACGGTCCCTGCTCCGGCGGCGGTGGCGTGTAGTAGGCGTCCGGTCCGGGCGACGCGAGGTCCGGGTCGGTCAGCCGTTCGAACGCCGACTTCGGGTCGGTCGGCACGGCCAGAGTCGGGATGCGCGTCGCGTCTCCGACCTTGCGGACCTCGTCGCGCATGTCGGTCAACGTCGCGCGGATCTCGCGAACGTCCTCGTCGCGGTCGATCTGCTGACGAAGGTCGTTCAACCCGCGCTTGAACTCGATGATCGTCTTGCCGACCGCCTTGCCGACCTGCGGCAGGTTCCGCCCGAACAGCAGCAGGCCGATGACCAGGATGATCATCAGCTCGCCGTAGCTCGGCATCAGGAACGCGAATGGAACGGCGGCGAGCGACATCGGCCGGGCGATGATCGAAGCGCTCGGGTGGAGTGTCAACCGGACCGACGTGTCGCTACTCTCCTCCGCCCTCGAACGCGCAGGAACCGGTTCCGCTGCCGTCGCGCCGTGCTCTCCCCGCTGATCTCGACATGAGCAAGCCCGTCTTCTCGTTGGAGCGCCTGACGAAGGCGCACGGCCGCAAGGTCGTTCTGAAGGATGTCAGTCTGGTCTTCCTCGAAGGCGCCAAGATCGGCGTCATCGGTTCGAACGGCGCCGGCAAGTCGACGCTGCTCCGGATCATGGCCGGCCAGGACACCGAGTACGACGGCGTCGCGCGCGCCGCCGACGGCGTCACGATCGGCTACGTGCCGCAGGAGCCGAAGCTCGCCGAGGACATGACCGTTCGTCAGAACGTCGAACTCGCCGTCGAGCCGGTGCGCCAGCTGCTGCGACGCCACGACGAGCTGAACGAGAAGCTCGCCACCGATCTCGACGCCGACGCGATGGAGCGCGTGCTGGAGGAGCTCGGTCGCGTGCAGAACGAGATCGAAGCGAAGGACGCGTGGAGTCTCGATCACCACGTCGAGGTCGCGATGACGAAGCTCCATCTGCCGCCCGCCGACGCGATGGTCCGCGAGTGCTCGGGTGGCGAACGTCGCCGCGTCGCGCTCTGCAAGACGCTGCTCGCGCACCCCGACTTGCTGTTGCTCGACGAGCCGACGAACCACTTGGACGTCGAGACGGTCTCGTGGCTCGAGGAGACGCTCGCGAACTACAAGGGAACCGTCGTCGTGATCACGCACGACCGGTTCTTCCTCGACCGCGTCGTCAGCTGGATGCTCGAGATCTTCCACGGTCGCTGCTACCCGTACGAGGGCAACTACTCGGCGTTCCTCGAGGCGAAGCGCAAGCGGATGGAGGTATCGGACAAGCAGGAGCAACAGCGCGCGAAGTTCTTGGAGCGCGAACTCGACTGGATTCGGATGAACCCGAAGGCGCGCACGGCGAAGAACAAGGCGCGCATCAACAACTACGAGCGGATGCTCAGCGAAGAGGTCGAAGAGCGCGAAGGCTCGGTCGAACTGCACATCCCGGCCGGCAAGCGGCTCGGCGACACCGTGCTGCGGTTCGAGAAGGTCAACTTCAGCTACGGCGACAATCACGTCCTGAAGGACGTGTCGTTCGACCTGCAGCCCGGCGACATCCTCGGCGTCGTCGGTCCGAACGGCACCGGCAAGACGACGCTGCTGAAGCTGATCACCGGCAAGCTGAAGCCGGATTCGGGACGGATCGTGATCGGCCAGACCGTCGATCTGTGCCACGTCGACCAGGAGCGCGAATCGCTCGCGCCGGACAAGACCGTCTGGCAGGAGATCAGCGACGGACTGGAGAAGCTGCAACTCGGCAAGTTCGAGATGAACAGCCGCGCGTATGTCGCGAAGTTCAACTTCACCGGCCAGGACCAGCAGCAACTCGTCGGCACGCTGTCCGGTGGTCAGCGCAATCGCGTGCAGCTCGCGAAGCTGCTGCGCCGTGGCGGCAACCTGATCCTGCTCGACGAACCGACGAACGATCTCGACCTCGACACGCTGCGCGTGCTCGAGGAGGGCATTCAGAACTTTCCCGGCTGCATGGTCGTCGTCTCGCACGACCGGTACTTCCTCGATCGCATCTGCTCGCGAATCATCGACCTCGGCAACTACGAGCCGGGCAAGTACCTCGACAGTCTGTAAACTGTCGACCCGATCTCACCACTCGGTGAGGTCGTCGGTCCCGCGGTAACGG
>JAEYTU010000690.1 GCA_023433825.1 Planctomycetota bacterium | reverse complement strand
GTCTAGCGATTGACTCGCCCTATCAGTGCGGGAATTCGCGCCCAAGCAGGCATCGACACGGATCAGCGTCCGACTAGCCGCTGAGAGATCGAGAGGCGCAGTGCGACACGTGATCCCCGACCGCTCGACATCCCCCACCACCGAAGCGACACTCCGCCGCCCCTGATGCCCCCCTCGCCGTCACCGCTGCTCGCCGTCGCGCTGCTGCTCGCCGCGGCGCCGACCCTCGCGCAACGGATCGACGTCGAGCGGATCCTCGTCCGGGGCGCGCTCGGCCGCACCGAACGTTCGCCCGTCGTCCGCGATCCGATCGAGGCGGCGTTCGCGCGCGAGACGTTCACGGCGCCGAAGAACGGCGTCGACGGCTGGCGCGCGCTGACCCAAGTCGACGGGCGATTCCGCGACCCGGCGCTCGCCGGCGGCTACGCGTTCGCGACGGTCGACTCCCCGCGCGACCAAATCCTGCTGCTGAACGCGCGCGGCCACCGCACGGTGCGCGTGAACGGCACGATGCGCACCGGCGACCCGTACGACCTCGGCACGTTCGCACTTCCCGTCGCGCTGCGGCACGGCACGAACGAACTGCTGTTCCGCACCGGACGCGCCAGCTTCGCCGTTTCCCTCGAACCGCCGCCCGCCGACGTCTTCGTCGACGCCAGCGATCCGACCCTGCCCGAGCCGATCCTCGACGAGCCCGGGCCGTGGCTCGGCGCCGTGCCGATCGTCAACGCGACGAACGAATGGCAACGCGATCTCGTCGCCGTCGTGTCCGCCGACGGCAAGTCGCGCCGCACGCCACTCCCGCCGCTGCCGCCGCTGTCGCGCCGCAAGCCGGCGTTCACACTCCCCGACCTCCCCCGCGTCGCCGGCGCGCGCGCGATCCGCGTCGCCGTCTTCCGTGGCGACCGCGAACTGCACGCGACCGACGTCCCGCTGCACGTCCGCACGGCGGCCGAGCGGCACGTTCGCACGTTCCGCAGCGACGTCGACGGCAGCATTCAGCACTACGCCGTCGGACCGGCGGCTCCCCCGGCGAACGGCACCGCCGCAGCGCCGCCCGGCCTGCTGCTGACGCTGCACGGGGCCGGCGTCGAAGCGCGTTCGCAGGTTGCGGCCTACGCGGCCAAGGACTGGGCGCACGTCGTCGCGCCGACGAATCGGCGACCGTTCGGGTTCGACTGGGAGGACATCGGTCGCCTCGACGCGCTCGAAGTCCTCGCCGACGCGCAGCGCCGCCTGCCGCACGATCCGTCGCGGCGTTGGCTGACTGGCCATTCGATGGGCGGCCACGGGACGTGGTTGATCGGCGCGCAGTTTCCCGATCGCTTCGCGGCGATCGCGCCGGCCGCTGGTTGGCGCGACTTCTGGTCGTACTCCGGCGGCGCGCGGATCCCGGCCGGCGATCCGCTGCAAGGCATCCTCGAGCGCGCGACGAACGTCAGCCGGCCGCTGCTGCTGAAGGACAACTACCGCCAAGTCGGCGTGTTCGTCCTGCACGGCGACGCCGACGAGACGGTCTCGGTGCGCGAGGCGCGCGCGATGCGTGCCGAGCTCGGCCAGTTCCATCCCGACTTCGCCTACCAGGAACGCGCCGGCGGCAGTCACTGGTGGGGCAACGACGCCGTCGACTGGCCACCGCTGATGGAATTCCTGCGGCGGCGCGCGCTGCCGGACGCGGCGCAGGTCGCGTCGCTGACGTTCGTGACCGTCGATCCCGGCGTCTCGGCGCACTGCCACTGGCTGACGATCCACGCGCAGCGCCAAGCGCTGCTGCCGAGTCGCGTCGAAGCGACGCGCGACGTCGCCGGACACCGCCTGCGCTTGACGACGGCGAACGTGCTGCGACTGCGCGTCGAATGGCCGGACGCCGGCGCGGTCGCCGTGACGGTCGACGGCGAGACGCTCGCCGGCGTGCGGCCGATCGACGGCGCGCTCTGGCTCGCGCGCGACGACGACGGTGCGTGGTCGACGACGCCGACGCCCGCCGCGGCGCTGAAGTCGCCGGAGCGCGCAGGGCCGTTCAAGAGCGTGTTTCGTCGGCGCATGCTGTTCGTGCACGGCACGCGCGGCGATGCCGTCGAGAACGCGTGGTCGTTCGAGCGCGCGCGGCTGGACGCCGAGACGCTCGGGTACCGCGCGAACGCCGACGTCGACATCGCGACCGACATCGACGCGCCGGCGCTGCTCGCGGCGGATCCGGATCGCAACGTCGTCCTCTACGGCAACGCGTCGACGAATGGCGCGTTCGCGGTCGTGCTCGATGCCGGCCCGATCGAACTGACGCGCGAACGGCTGCGGATCGGCGATCGCGAGATCGTCGGCGACGACCTCGCATGCATGTTCGTCCGCCCGCGGCGCGGCAGCGACGTCGCGACCGTCGCCGTGATCGGCGGGACCGGGCTGCCCGGTTGCCGGACGACCGACGTCGTGCCGACGTTCGTCAGCGGCGCCGGCTTCCCGGACTGGATCGCGCTGCAGACCACCGTGCTCGAACGCGGCTACGAAGCCTTGGTCGGCGCCGGCTTCTTCGCCGACGACTGGTCGCTCGGACCCGATCACGTCGTCCGCAAGACCCCATGACGAAGCCGCGTCGCGCGACGTTCGTCGCCGTGCTGTTGCTGTTGCCGCTGCTCGCCGTCGTCGCCGCGTGCACGACGATCGAACGGCCGCGCCATCCGCGTCCGCCGCTGCCGTTGCCGCCCGAGCTCGTCGCGCGCTACGCGCTGCCGGGCCCGGTCGAAGCCGGCGCGCTGGCGCCGATCGGCGGCGTGCACGACTCGGACTTCTATCGCGGCACGCTGCGGTGCGGCCCCGAGGAGATCGACTTCCACTACCTGCTGCCGAAGCCGACGACGCGCCACCCGCTCGTCGTGCTGCTGCCGATCCTCGGCGGCGGCGAGGAACTGCTGTGGCTGTTCGCCGGTGCGCTGGTGCCGAAGGGCTACGCGGTCGCGTGGGCGCGTCGCGTCGGTGCGCCGCTGCGACCCGGCCAACGCAGCGAGGATCTCGAGGTCATGTTCCGGCGCACGGTCGTGCAGCACCGCGCGCTGCTCGACTGGGCGCGCGACCAGCCGGAGATCGACGCCGACCACACGTATCTGATCGGGATGTCGACCGGCGGGATCGTCGGCGGCGTCATGACCGCGCTCGAACCGGATCTGCGCGGCTCGGTCCTGATCCTGGCCGGCGGCGATCTCTCGGACCTGCTCGCGGTCAGCGCCGAACGTCGCGCCGTCCTGTGGCGCGCGCATCGATTCGTAACCGACGGGCTCGGCGACAGCGGACTGCGCCGCGAACTCGCGACGCACCTCGTCTCGGATCCGGCGCGGGTCGGCGCGTTCGTCGACACCGACCGCGTCATGCTCGTCGACGCCCGATTCGACGAAGTCGTGCCGCCACGCAATCAGGAACTCCTGTGGGAATCCCTCGGCCGTCCGGACCGCATCCGGCTGCCCCTCGGTCACTACACGGCGATCCTGGCGCTCGGACCGATCGCAACGCGCGCGCACGAGTTCTTCGTCTCGCGCGCAGGCGCCCTCGTTCGCGCGCGCGAGGTCGCCGGCCGCGACCAGTGAACGTCGCGCGCCGCCGGCGTCGGCCTTGCGCGTCCGAGTGGGCGGGAGTCTATTG
>JAEYTU010000670.1 GCA_023433825.1 Planctomycetota bacterium | reverse complement strand
ATGTTCCACCGTTCGGGCTCGAACGTCTCGCTGCCGAGCGCCTGCAGCTTGCGCTGCACGTGCGCGAGTTGAGCCGGGTTCGGCTCGACGAGCGTGATGTCGAGATCGGGAAAGCACGCCCGCAGGTGCAGCGCCGTGCATCCGCCGGACCCGATCGACAGCACACGGCGCGGCTGCAGATCGCGGATCACACGTTCCTCGACGCGCGGATCCTCGCGAACGACGGCGAACTGGAGGCCGCGGCTCACGACGTTTCACCGTCGGCGAAGACCGGCTGCGCGAACGCGAGGCGACGGCGCATGACTTCGATCGCGGCGGGATTGTCGTCGATCAGGACACATCGCCGTCCGTTGCGGACCGCCGCCTCGCCGAACGAACCGCTGCCGGCGAACGAGTCGAGCAGCAGGTCGCCCGGCGACGAATGCACGCGAACGATCCGGTTCAGGACCCCGAGCGGCTTCTGCGTCGGATACCCGGTCTTCTCGCGCCCGGTCGGGCTGACGATCGTGTGCCACCACGTGTCGGTCGGCGTCTTGCCGCGCGCAGCCTTCTCCGGCGTCACGAGGTCCGGCGCGAGGTACGGGATCCGATCGATCGCGTCGTAGTGGAACGTGTACCGGTCCGGATCCTTCGCGTACCAGAGCAGGTTGTCGTGCTTGCGCGACCAACGCCGCTTCGAGCGCGCGCCGTAGTCGTAGGCCCAGACGATCTCGTTGACGAACGACGCACGTCCGAAGATCGAGTCGAGCAGCACCTTCGCGTAGTGGACCTCGCGACAGTCGAGGTGCAGGAACAAGCTGCCGGTCTCGGCGAGCAGGCGATGTGCCTCGCGCAGCCGCGGCTCGAGGAACCCGAGGTAGTCGTCGAACGCGTCGCTATACGCGCCAGCTCCGGCCACGCGGTCGACGCTGTACGAGCGGCCGTGGAACCCGCGGCGAGCCGCTTCACCGTCGGGTTGCGTCACGTAGGTCGGCCGCGCGCGCACCTTCCCGGTGTTGAACGGCGGGTCGAGATAGATCAGGTCGAACGCGTTCGACGGCAACCGCGCGGTCACGGCCAAATTGTCCGCGTGATGGATCTGCAACGGCGCCGATGCGTCCGGGAGAAGGATCGCATCGCCGCGTGGGATCTCGTGCCGCTCGATCAGCATCGGCGGATCTTGGGCGCCGCAAGGTCGACCGGTCAACGCACCGGCCGCGGTACTGTCCCGCCCCGTGCTGCACTTCTCGGGTCGCGTCGTCTGGATCACTGGCGCCGGCTCCGGGCTCGGGCGCGCCATGGCGGAGGAGTTCGCGCGGCAGGGCGCCGACGTCGCGGTCAGCGGGCGACGCGTCGAACGTCTCGCGGCGACGGCGGCCGCGGTCGAGCGGCTCGCGCGACGCGCGTGGATCGTGCCGTGCGACGTCCGGGACGGAGACGCCGTGCGAGCCGCCGTCGCGCGCGTCGCCGAGTGGCAGGGACATGTCGACGTCGCCGTCGCGAATGCCGGGTTCGGGGTGGTCGGGAGAATCGCCGAGTTGTCCGTCGACGATTGGCGGCGGCAGTTCGACACGAACGTGTTCGGCGTGCTGACGGTGATCCAGCACGCATTGCCCGAACTGCGGAAGACGCGCGGTCGGCTCGCACTGGTCGGCAGCGTCGCGGGCGTTCTGCCGAGTCCCGGCACCGGCCCGTACTCGGCGTCGAAGTTCGCGCTGCGCGCGATCGGCATGACGCTCGCGATGGAACTCGCCGGGTCCGGGGTGACCTGCACGACGCTGCAGCCGGGATTCGTCGAGAGCGATATCGCCCGCGTCGACAACGACGGCCACTTCGACGCCGCTCGCGAGGATCCGCGGCCGCGGCGGCTGATGTGGTCGGCAGACGCGGCGGCGCGCGTGATGGTCCGCGCGATCCGCCGGCGGAAACGCGAGGCGACGTTCACCGTGCACGGCCGGATCGGCGCGTTCCTCGGAATGCACGTTCCCGGACTCGTCTGCTGGCTGCTGCGCGATCGGCGCCAGGCGCGATGACGGCGATCGTTCGGCTCTGCGCGATCGCGGCCCTCGCCGTTGCCGTCGGGGCCGGGGCACTCGGTGCGACTCCGGTCGACGCCGTCGTGCTGGCGTCGCTCGCCGGGATCCCGGCGTGGCTGCGACAGGACGACTCGGCGGAACGGCGCCGACGTCGGCGCGAGTTCGCGTTCGTCGTCGTGTTCGCGATCGCGGCCGCGGGCTTCGTCGTCGTGTCGTCGACGATCGCGCTCGGCATCCCGATCGCCGTCGTCGAGGTCGCGCTCGGCGCGGTCTACGTCCTCGCGTGGTTGATGGCGCTCCGCTTCCTCCGCGCGATCGTCGTCGCACCCCTGCGCCGGTGCCGGGTGCCAGCGCCGGTGCGGACCCTGGTCGCCGTCGTCGCACTGCTCGGTGTCGGGCTGCCGCTGCTGTTCGTGTCGCTGCAGATCCATCGCCCGAAGTTCTCGCTGCCGATGCCCGACGACGTCGATGTCGCGCGCGGCACTGCGATCGCGTTCGCGAGTCGCGATGGCACCCGACTCGTCGGAACGCTGTTCGCCGACGGCGTCGAGCGCCCTGGGGTCGTCTTCTGCCACGGTGTCGGCGCGGCGCGCGCGCAGGTCGCGGCGCACGCGGCGCTGGCCACGGCGGCCGGGTGCCACGTGCTTCTGTTCGACTTTCGCGCGCACGGCGAGAGCGCCGGGCGGACGACGACGTTCGGCGCGCGCGAACGCGAGGACGTCATCGCCGCCGTCGCGGCGCTGCGCGACAGCGCGCGCGTGACCGGCGTCGCACTGGTCGGCGTGTCGATGGGCGGTGCGAGCGCGCTGCTGGCGGCGCCCGAGGTCGACGTCGCCGGAGTGTTCGCGGAGTGCGCATTCGCGGAGCTGCGCGGCATGACCGCGACGCGGTTCGCACTGCTGCCGAGCGTCGTCGCGGACCTTCTGACGAACGCCGCCGCGCTCGCCGCACGCGTGCAACCCGGAATCGACATCGACACCGTCTCGCCGCGCGACGCGCTGGCGGCGTTCGATCCGCGTCGTCCGGTCACTCTGCTTCACGCCGGCGCCGACGTCGTCGTGCCAGTCGCCGAGGGCCATCGACTCGCCGCGTCGCGCGCCGCACCGATGCTGCACGTGTTCGCCGGCGCCGCGCACGGCGACTGCCTCGGCGCCGATCCGGAGCGGTATCGGTCGTTGCTGCGCGAGTTCGTCACGGCATGCTTCGGACAGATCCCGCCGCGATGACGAAACCCCACTACCCCGAGAACTTCTACGAGCGGCTGACCGAGACCTCGCTGCCGTCGGCCAAGCGCATCGTTCCGTTCGTGCTCTCGCTGGCCCCGGCAAGCAGCGTGGTCGACGTCGGCTGCGGCAACGGTTCGTGGCTGCGCGCGTTCCTCGATGCCGGCGTGCCCGAGGTGTTCGGCGTCGACGGCGACTGGGTCGCGGTCGAGCAGTTGGCGATCCCGGCCGCGTCGTTCGCGCGGCGGGCCCTGCACGAGCCGCTCGCGCTGCCGCGGACGTTCGACCTCGCGGTCTCGCTGGAAGTCGCCGAGCACCTGCCACCCGAACGTGCCGACGGATTCGTCGCCGACCTCGTCCGCGCCGCACCGGTCGTCCTGTTCTCGGCGGCGATCCCGGGCCAGGGTGGCAAGCACCACGTCAACGAACAGTGGCCGGCGTGGTGGGCCGAGCGCTTCGCGGCGCACGGACACGTCGCGATCGACGTGTTGCGTCCGAGGTTCTGGAACGACGCCGACGTCAAGTGGTGGTACCGGCAGAACGCCGTGCTGTTCGCGAACGACGACGCGCTGCGTCGCTTCCCGGCGCTCGCGTCCGCGCGCGACGCCGCCCCGCGCGAGTTGCTGCCGCTCGTCCACCCCGAGCGTTTCGCGTCGGCGGTCCGTGCTGGTGAACCAGGGTTCGTCAAGTGGCTGAAGATGGGCCGCCGCGCGATCCAGCGTTCGCTGCGCGGACGCGCGCCGCGCCGCTGAACGCGCTCACCGATCGAGTCGGACGACGGCGGCATACGACGCGCGCAACTGTCCGCTGGTCGCGTTCGCCGCGCCGGTCGCGATCAGGCTGACGACAGGGAACGGTGCGCGTGGCGCGTTGACGCGCGCCGAGACGCCGTTGGTCAGCGCGAGTTGGACCGCGGGCTGCGATGGGTCGATGGCGACGGTCTGCGCGTCGAACCATTGCCCCGGCGCCGCCTGTCCGAGCGGGAACCCGTCGATCAGCCGCGAGTCGCCGGAGGCGTCGACCTGCACCGGCAGGACCAGCGCCGGCACGACGTGGATCCGTGCGCAGAAGCCCGGAAGTGGCAGGTCCGGATTGCCGACACCGAGCACGACGGCGGCCGGCGCGAACGACGGCGCAGCGAGCGTCGTGAACAGCAGCGTCACGACCGACCGGCCTTGGATCGCGCTGACGTCGCAGCCGACGTGCAGTTCCATCGTGCCGTTCGCCGTCGTGCAGCCGACGCCGTTGCGAATCGTCGAACCGAAGGTCACCTGCGACGCGCCGTCCGCGATGTCGGTCGGATACGGCTGCGTCGACGCCGCGTGCACGGCGATCTCCCACAGGAAGTCGGTCTGCGCCGGGACGACGAACGGCGCCGTGAACGGGAGGACGACGTCGAACGGCGCCGGACGCGTCGCTGGCTGCGCGACGCGGCTCGGAAGCTGGAGCGTCGTTCGGGCGATGGCGACGACGGCCGGCGTCGCGTAGTTCGCCGCGAACCCGCGCCCGGCCGTCGC
>JAEYTU010000540.1 GCA_023433825.1 Planctomycetota bacterium | reverse complement strand
GATCAGCCACGAGCCAGGCGGTGCGGTCAGCGACGCGCTCGAGGTCCCGGCGGGGAAGCGAACCGACACCGGCGCGGGATCGGCGAGCGTCGTGAAGTCCTCGATGCCTCGATCGAGCGGAAACGCGTAGCGGCGAACGTCGATCGTCTCGGCGAGTGGTTGCTCCAGGCGCAGTGCGTCGCCGACGCGGATCCGATGCCGAACGTCGTCGAAGCTGCCGACCGCCGCCCATTCGAGCCACGCGTCGATCTCGTCGAGCGCTGCGATGTCGTCGCCGCGTGCGTTCGCACGGCGTGCCGCGCAGAGCTGTCGGAGCTGCTGCAGGAGAACCGCGAACGGTGGCGTCGGATCGTCGGAATCGCCGCCGGCGACCGGGACGGTGATCCGCGCCGCGTCGGCGGGCAGCAGATGGTCGCGCGACTCGACGACGAGCAACGTCGACGCCGCGGCCCGCAGCGCACGCAATCCGACGGGGTCGCGCACCGACATGCTCGCGATCGCGGTCATCGCGACGACCCGTTCGTGTGGTGGTGCCAGCGATGCGAGCAGCAGCGCCCGCTCGGGCAGACTTCGCGCTGAGTCCGCCGCGCGCGCGCGCGCGCCGGCGAGGTCACCCCGGAGCACGCATTCGACGAACGCGTCGTCGCGCCCCTGCGCCGGGAGCAGTCCCAGGACGAGCGTCAGGACGAGCAGGAGGCGTGTCATCGTTCAGTCTCCGATCTCGAGTCCGCGCAAGCGGGCGAGGCGGGTGAGGATTGCGCGTTCGGTGGGGGACAGCGCAGTGATGCCGCTGTGGCGCGCGCGCGCGGCAGCGGCGTGGGCGACGTCGGCGGCGTTCCTCGGCGCGGCGACGCCGTCACGGAACGGGACCGGTCGTCCGGTCAGCCGCAGCAGCGTGCGCGCGATCGCATTCGTCTGCGGACCCTCGCAGCGAACCAGCGCTTCGCGCAACACGTCCTCGAGTTCGGCGTCGAGGTAGGCGCGGCAAAGCGCGACGTGTTCGTCGAGACCGTCCGGCGGAGGGCCCCAGTACGACGACCGGGTGAGTGTTGCGGCGAAGGCGACGGCCGGGTCGACGAGGTCGCGGAGGGTCGTCAGGTCCATCGCACACAGCAGTCGCAGTGCATCCGTGTCGTGGTCGGAGAGCGCGGTACGAATCGCCGCGGAGCGTGCATCGAGCGCCTGTGCGGCGAACGTCGGTACCAGATCCGCGACGTCGTCGCGGGAGGCCATCGCGATCAGTTCGACCAGCTCCTCGACCGTCCAAACGTCCGGTGCGGCGACGAGAAGCCGCCGTCGGTCGGCACTCGCGAGCTTCCGAAGGAACGGCTGCACGTCCCCGTTGGTCCCGATGCGGATCGGGAACGCGGGCGTCGCCAGCGCGATGTCGGGAACGTCGTTCGTCGCGTCGTTCGCTTCGTGGTCCGGGGGACCGGCGAATCGGTACCGCCACGTCCGCCACTCCGCTCGCCTGCGATGCCGCTCCGCGTCGCAGTCCGCCTGCAACATCTCGCGCAACAGTCGCCTCGCCCGAGTGTCGCCACCGTGAGCTGCGAACAGGATCTCGGTCAGGTCCGCCAGCGAATCCTCGGGTGCATGCGGCAGTTCACGGAGACCGCGCGTGCATGCGAGCCCGAACAGATCCGCGAAGCCCTGCCCCGTCCGCGTGCGAACGTGAAGCGCGGCGATCTCGGCATCGCTGGCGGCCGCCAGCAGCGCGTGAACGAGATGGCGAGGGATCTCGTCGTCGTCGTGAACGTCGCCGGTGGCGCGGTCTTCGATGGCCGTCCACGCCGCGAGGCGGTCGGCGCTGGTTCCGTGGATGGCGCGCATCACGAGCCTGCGGAACTCGTCACCGGTGGCGAGCGCCAACCGACGCGACAGCGGGACGTGCTCGCGCTGACTCGCCGGAAGCAAGTCGTAGGCGACGCGAGCTCGATCGGACGTCGCATCGAGCACGGCGTCCAGCAGCAGATCCGCGACCAGGCCACGTCGTCGCAAGTGGAGTTGACCGACCGTGTACGGGGTGCCCTCGCCGTCTCGATGCGCGAATGCGGCGACGAGCCTGCGGACGAAGTCGATCGTGTCGCGCTCCGGCAACCCGTCCAGCAGGACGTCGAGGTGCGCGAGCGAATACCAGGTGTCGCGCGGATCCATCGCGAGTCGATCGAGGACGGCGCGCGCCTGGGGTGGCGGTAGATAGCGCGCGAGGGCGACAGCACACGTCGCCAGTGTCGGATCGGAGGTCGTTCGACCGTGCGGAGCGAAGTGATCGACGAGCGTCCTCGCGCGTGCTGCAAGCCAGCCGCGCCGCTGCGCAACGACGTCGGGCGAAGTGACGTCCTCGTCCCCGTGGTCGTCGGGATCGGGCTCGACGGCGTTCGCGATCCACTCCGCGATCTCGGACAGCCGATCTGCGCGATCCTCCGGGTCGAGCACGACGATCGCGTGTGTCGACCCGAGCAGCCGTTCGATCTCGCGTTCGTCGATCTCCGGATCGGGCGACTCGGGCACCGCTTCTTCCTTCGGTCGAGGAGTCAGGACGACGACGTCCTGCGTCGCCGGAGCCGCTGGCGTCGACCCGATCGCGAGGACTTCGCCGCCGGTGCGTCCGTGAATCCGTTCCTCGTACATCGCGAATGCCGCGACCGGAGGCCATGCGACCAAACCGGAGAACCCGGCGACGAGTTCGACCCGAATCGACAGCGGCGACTGGGCCGTCAACCGTTCGATGCCGAACGTGAGCTCTGCGTCGTCGCGTTGGTACGGCGCCGAACTCTCGACCGGTTCGAAGCCCGCCGGCATCGGACAGCGGAGCATCACGTAGCGCTGGTCGGTCGCGGACGTCACCTGAAGGGTCATCGCGAGTCGATCGCCGCACCGAAGGTCGCCATCCGTGTCCCGCGCCACCCGACGCGACACGACGAGGCCGTTTGCTGTCGCCGCCGCGGTTGCACCCGATTCGACGAACTCGGCAACGCGTTCGACGAGCAGCCGCGAAGTCGATCCGGCGTCGACGACGATCGGTCCGACCACTGCCGCTTCCAGCGTGAAGGTCTGCGGCGAGGTCGACGACAGGTCGACGACCCATCGATGCACGACGCCTTCGATCTCGACCGTGACGACGCGCGTCGCGTTCGCCGCGTCGTCGTTCGTCGTGCGGAGTCGCGCGAGAGCCAGCGCCGCAGCGGCCTGCGAGTGCGTCGTCATCTGGCCGTTCGCGGCGGCGATCGCCGCGAGCAGATTCGCGGTACACGTCGCGGCGTGCGGGTCGCCGAGATCCAGGAACAGCTCCAGTGCGTCGGCCGTCGCCGCGACCGCGTCCTCGCCGAACGCCGGGAACGGCCCTTCGACGCGAATGTCGACGCCGTCGCGGAGTCGATTCGCGATCTGTTGCGCCGCCGCGCGGTTACCGACGGCGATGGCGGAGCGTCCCGCGCGCGCGAGCAGACCCCGCGGAACCGGCACGTCGAGGATCCGAAGCATCGACTCGACCGCACGCGGGGCCCACCAGGCTTCCGGGTCCGCGCGAATCGAACCGATCGCGAGATCGAGCTCGACGATCGCTCGGAGTCGCAGCGATGGATCGTTCGCGGCGAGGGCTCTGCGCACACCGCTCTCGTCGATCTCGAACCGATCGAACGTCTGAAGCCCATGCGCCGCTCGATCGATGCCGGCTTCGCGCAGCATCGCGAGGCCGTTTCGGAAGACGATCGTCGCTTCGCGATCGATGGGGGCTCCGGGCCACCAGGATGCGCCACTGCGACCCTGCATCGTGCGGAGTCGGTCGAGCAACGGTGCCGTGTCGATCGACGAGGGCTTGGTCGAACGCACCGGGACGCCGTGTGCGAGCCGCGCGGCGCGGTGCTCCGCCAGCCAACCGGCGAGGCGGGAGAGCGTCTGCTCGGCGCAGCCGTACGGATACGCGCGCAGCCGCGCCGCGAGATCGGCGGCCACCGCGGTGGGTGTCGCTGAGATCGACAGGTACTGACGCACCGGCACGGCGTCGCCGACGGGTGCGCGGTCGAGATCGAGGTGCGAGCGGCCGACGAGCGCGGCGGTTCGCAGCGTCGTCTGGATCGCGTCGGACACGACCGACTGTTCGAACGCCGCGCGGTCCGCGCCCGACGGATGGCTCGTCGCCGCGATCAGTCGGGTCTCGCCCGGTGTGTGCGCCGTCAAGCGCACCGGCGTGATCCACACGCCTTTGGACGAGCGGCGCGGCGAAGCCGCGTGCGCGACGACGCTGTCGTTGCCAACGACTTCGACGATCGGCTCGGCGTTCGACGGGAAGTCGGTCGGATCTTCGATCGCGACGACGGCGGTCGCGTCGACCGCGTCGCCGGTTCGGAGCAGCCGGGGGAGCACGAGATCCGTCGCGAGCGGCAGCGACACCGTGCATGTGTCGGTGCGGATCGCCGACGTGACGTCGTCGGCGCGAACGGCGACCGCGGTCAGCCGGTAGCGCGTCACCGTGTCGGGGAGGCGGAACGTCAGCGACGCGCGTCCATTCGCGTCGGTGCGCATCCGACCAGCGAAGTGCGCGGTCGCTCGGAAGTCCTGTCGCAGCGGTCGTGAGTCTGGGCTGGGCCAGCTGTCGCCTGCCATGCTGCCACCGGCCCCGGGGGGCCGCCGGAATGGCTCTGCACCGATCCCGAAGTACGGTCCCGGCACGATTCCGTGATCCATCAGGCGAGCGAACGGGACGTCGAGCTGAGCCGCGTCGAGCGGGATCTCGCTGCATGCGACGTCGGACGACACCGGGTGAACGGCGGGAGCCAGCGAACGAACCGGCGCTTCGGTGCGATCTGCGTGACTGCGAAAGACGCGCTCGTCGACGATCGCGACAGCGAGATCCGCGACGACGCCACGCCGTTGGTCGTCGCGGCAAGTCCATGTCCACGTCACCTCGTCGCCGGGCCGCGCGCGCGTCGGACCTTCGCCGGTGACGTGTAGGCTCTCGCGTTCGGCGGTGACGAACGTCGATCGTGATCCTGGCATCCATTCACCGGCGACGGGCCGAACGAGCGAGACCCTCGGCCACCATCGGTCGTCCGGCGTCAAGCGGAACGTGCACCAACCGTCGGAGTCTGCGCGCAGTGGCAGTGCATGCAGGATGCCTCGATGACCGACGATCGACAGCGCGCTGCCGAGATCGGGGCGACCCCGCACGCGGAACGTCCACGGCGTGCCGACGCGTGGTGGCGAAGTTGCCTCGAGCCCATGACCGAGCGGCTGCCATCGGTCTGCAGGTGCTTTGGTCGCGACGGAGCGTTCGACGCGCAGTTCCTGTCCATCCGCGCCAGCGACGACGGCGGTGACCGAGAGCTCGGGCATCACGGGTCCTTCGACGCGACGGACGACGAACGGCGCGCGGCCGTCGGCGTTCGTCCGAACGACTTCGGTCGTCGTGCGCGCATCGTCCGCGATGCGCAGCGTGACGGGGACGTCGGCTGCGGCTGCGCCATTGGCGTAGTTCGCCGTGACGAGGCCGTCGACGTTCGTGGAAGACGGCGTTCGGTCCGTCAGCGCGAGGTCGACGAGCAGTGGCGAGCGGCGGAACGACTCGACGACGAATGGATGCGCGACGACGACCGGCTCGCGCTGGCCGTGCACGTACACGGTGAGCCGTCGAATGCCGGGATCCGCAGCGTCCGGCAGATGGGCCGTGAACGTGGCGACTCCGTGCGCGTCGGTCGTCACGTCGACGACGGCGTCGTCGCGCACTTCGCTCCGCCACTCGGGTCGGCCGTGGAGTCGGATCCGCAGTCGCAACGCCGGCGGGGTCGACGCGGCGATGCGGCCGTCGGCGTCGGAACGCATCGATCGGATCAGCACGCGCCCCTGCACGAACTCGCCCGCTCGATAGACCGGCCGATCGACGAACACGTGCCCGACGAGGCCGGTGTACGGCTCGACGTCGTCGGATGAAACGCGCGTCGTGCACCACGCCGGACCGCGCGACGTCGCGCCTTCGACCGTGAAGTTCGTCACGCCGTCGGGAATCGCGAAGCTCGCGACGCCGTCGGCATCGGTCGTCGCGTCGACGACGATCGCCGGGGCTCCCGCGCGTCCGAGCGTCGCGCGGAGGGCCACGCCGGCTGCCGCGGCGACTCCGTCGGGTCCGACATGCGTTGCGACGACGACGGCGTCGTGGCCAACGACGACGGAAGCGAGATCGAGATCGCTGACGACGAGGCGACCGAGCGCGCGAGACGTCGCGCCGCGCAACTCGAGCAACCACGAACCCGGCGGGGCGTGCAGCGTCGCGCTCGCAACGCCGGCAGGCAGTACGGCCGTCACCGCGGGCGCGCCGTCGACCGATCGGAATTGTTCGACGCTGTTACCGATCGGGAACGAGAAGAGCCGGGCGAGAACCGGCTCGGCCGTCGGCTCGGGCAGGCGGAGCGACGCGCCAACGCGGATCCGTTGCGGCATGTCGTCGAGCACGCCGATCGCGGCGAGGTCGAGCCACGCGTCGATCGGATCGAGTTCGGCGCCCGGGGTTCCGGCGGCGCGGTGCTCCTGGACCAGCGATCGGAGTCGCGCGAGCAGCGCGGTGCATTGCGGCGCGGACTTGGCCCGGACCGAACTTTCCTCGTCTGCGTCGTCGACGGTGCGCCTCGGAACCAACTCTGCATATCCGTCCGGCAGCCACGCGACGCGGTGCTGCGCCTCCAGCATCGCCGTCGCCGCGGCGCGGAGCGCACGCAGCCCGACCGGTTGGCTCCGAACGGCCGCCGCGAGCGCGGTCAGCGTCCCGACGCGTTCTCGGGGCGGCGTCAGTGTGGCGAGTCGCAGCGTCTGCTCGGCGAGGTCTGGAGTCGCGACGGCCATCGCCCGCGCTCCGTCGTCATCGCCGCGGAGCAACCGCTCGACGAACGCGGCGGCCGAGCTGGGCTGCGTCAGCGTTTGCGGCTGCGGCTGGGTCTGCGCAGCGAGCGCGTCACCGGCGCCGACAGCGAGTCCAACGGCGACGAGCGCCGCGAGCCAACGCGAGGGTCGACGAATGGACAGGCGCCTCGTGGCGGCAGGAGCGGGTTCGAGCATGTCAGCGGGCGCAGCGGGGTCCGGGGCGCGCCGCGTTGGCAATGCTCGTGCCGACGTCAGGTCGGCTGCGTGCAGCCCTGCGTCACCGGAACTCGGTCACGAGCCCGAACGACGCCGTGACGTTGCCGTTCGTCGCGTTGCTCGTGCTCGACGCGAAGACGCGCCGGCACAGAACCGGGCTCGCGCCGACGTCGCTGATCACGTTCGTCACGCCGTTCGACAGCGCGAACGGAAGCGCGCCCTGCGTCGCATCGAGCGCCACGGCCTGCGCGGTCAGCGCGAAGCCGACGACGGTCGGGTCGTAGGGGGCGCTCCACCCGGCCGGCGTGACGAAGGTCCCGGCGGCGTTCGTCGTCCCAGGAATCGCGAACCAGCGTCCGGTCGTGTGAAGCGGTTCGCAGAGGCCGGGCACCGTCGTCGTCGCAGCGGCTCCGACGAGGACGCTGACCTGCGTGCCCGTCGGTCCGTTGGCGAGCGACCATGCCAGTTCGTGCGCCGAGACCGTCGTCGCGCCGCTCCATCGCAGCTGCATCCGGCCATTCGTCGTCGTGCAACCGTTGCCGATCGCCGTCGACCCGCCGTACGTCGTCGGGGAAGGCCCCGAGCTGCTGGCGACATCCATCTGGAACGTCGCCGCGGGGACGCTCGCGGTCATGCGCAGCTCCCAGACCAAGTCCTGTTGGCCCGTGTAGACGAACGGCACGTCGAACGTGACGACGGCCGTGAACGGAGCCGGGATCGCCAGCGGCAGCGCCGAGTGATCGGGGAACGCGAACGCGCGATTCGTCACGACCTGCGTCGGCGGCGACGCGAAGTTCGACGCGAACGTCGCGCCGGCGGACGACAGGTTGCCGTCGCCGAGCCAGACGCTGCAAGTGACGGCGCGCGCTGGGAACGGCGGCACGAACGCCAACGTTCGCCCGTCGCGTCGCCACGCCATCGCCGTGATCGGTCGCGCGGTGCCGCGGAGATCGCCGTGGACCTGCTGGTAGCTGAACGCGTTCCCCTCGAACGGGTACGAGTTCGACGAGTTCGCCTCGACGTTCGCGTAGCCGATCGGGCTGACGACCTGCGCGTCGAGTGCGGCGAGGGAAGTCGCGCACAGCGCAAGAGTCGTCAGCGTCGATCGGCGAATCGTGGCGGCCTCAGCTCATTGGAACTGCGTGATCAGTCCGTAGTTGTTCGCGAGCGTGCCGGTCAGCGCCGTCGCGTTGCCGCTGGCGTAGATGCGCGCGCCGCGAACCGGACCTGGCACCGTGTCGGTGATGAAGTTCGTCACGCCGTTCGACAGCGCGAGCGGCAGGCCCGGCTGCGTCGCGTCGAGCGTCGCGGCCTGCGCGGTCAGCGGGAAGCCGACGAAGCTCGGGTTGTACGGTGCCGTGACGCCGGTCGGCGTGTTCATCGTGCCGGTCGCGCTCGTCGTGCCGTTCAGCGTGAAGTACGAACCCGTCGTCTCGATCGTCGTGCACAGACCCGGCAGCGGCAGGGACACCGCCGAGCCGATCAGCACGGACGCCTGCGTCGTCGAAGGCGCGCCGGCGATCGACCAGCTCAGCGTGTGCAGCGTCGCCGTCGTCGAGCCGTTCCAGTGCAGCTTCATCGTGCCGTTCGCCGTCGTGCAGCCGGTGCCGTTCGCGATCGAACGCCCGAGCGTCGTCAACCCGGCCGCCGTGCCGGAGACGGCGTCCATCTGGAACGACGCCGACGGCGCGCTCGCCGTCATCCGCAGTTCCCAGAGCAGATCCAGCGTGCCGGTGTAGACGTGGGCCGCGTCGAGCGTGACGACGGCAGTGAACGGCGTCGGCGTGCTGAGCGGGCGCCCCGAATGATCGGGGAAGTTGAACGTGCGGTTCGTGACGACTTGCGTCGGCGCGGCAGCGAAGTTCGTCGCGAACGTGTTGGTGATCGTCGTCAGATCGGTTTCGCCCATCCAGACGTCGACCGTCACGGCGCGAGCGACGAACGTGCCCGTCGAGACACCGTCGCGGCGCCACGCCATCCGCGTGATCGGCAGCGGTGCGCCGCGGAGATCGCCGTGGGCCTGTTGGTAGGTGAACGTCGATCCGCTGAACGGGAACGTGTTCGAGGTCGGTGCCTCGACGTTCGCGAAGCCGATTGGGCTGACGGTTTGTGCGACCAGTGCGGTCGAGAGAGAGAGGGTGGTGAGGATCGTCGTCTTCATGTTGGAAGTCCGGAGGAAGTGATGCGGAGCAGGAGGGCGGGAAGTCTAGCGATGCGATGGGAACGGCAACCCCCTCCACCGGCACATCGACGCGAACGTCGCGACTTCCTCCGCCTTCAGGTCGGCAATGCCACCCCGGCGAACGCGCGCGGCGATCGCGCGCGCGCGACCTGCGTCGTCGGTCGGCTCGACGATGCCGTCGGCGTAACGCGTCGGGTGGCCGGTCTCCCTGAACACGATCTCGGCGACACGGCGGCCGAACGTCGCCGGCAGCGTCGGCGCGCGTTCGGCGGGGATCCCGGCTGTCGACGCATGCGCGAGGAGGACGCGCACGAGCATCGGGATCTCGGCCTCGCGTCGCGTGATCCGTTCCCACAGCGCGTCGGCGAGGTCGGGTACGGCAACGCTCGGAATGCCTGCGAACGTCGCGTCGCGGTCGGCGTCCTCCGCGGCGAGCAGTCGCGACCATTCGTCGATCGTCGTGCGCGCGGAGATCCCGTCGAGATCGGCGGCGCGGAACGGCAGGCGACCGTCGATCCGATCGGCGGCGGTCGCACTGGTGCCGAGGCCTATGGCGAGCATCCGCAGCAGCGCCCGATCGGTCATGGTCGCGCGCCACGGAATCGCTGCGCGGAGGCGCTGCGCGGCGCCACCGTCACCGGCGCGCGCACGAAACACGTCCGCGGCATGGCGTGCGATCGGCGTGCTGCTCGGAAACTGCAGATCGACGATGCCAGCGGCGAGGGCGGCCTCGATCGTCAGCACGATGACCCGTTGGTCGCGTGACCTGACGAAGGCCGACACGACCTCCGGATCGCCGAGGGCCTCGGCGAGTGTCGTCGCGAGCGCGTCGCCCACGACGTCGAACGGCGCGTTGCGGATCGCACCGACGAGCAGCGCGACGCCGGCGGGTCCCGCGCGCAGTGCCTCGCGCGCTGCCGCCGCGAACCGTGTCGGGTCGTCGGTGCGCTGCAGACGAAGCTCCAGCGGCAAACTCTCGAACGCTGTCGGCGACATCCGTCCGGCTGCGAATCGCGCGGCCGCGACGGTTCCGCGTTCGACGATCGCGCGCAGCGACGCGATCGCCGCCGGGTGCGTGACGTCGGTCATGCCGTCGACGACGTGCATCAGGCCATCGGTGTCGCGCGTTCGCAGCAGCCGTTCGACGATCGCTTCGCGCCTGGCTTCGCGTGCGTCGCCGTCGAGCACCGCGATCAGTCGCTGACGAATCGGCGCGACGTTGGCG
>JAEYTU010000533.1 GCA_023433825.1 Planctomycetota bacterium | reverse complement strand
ACTTCCCGCGGTGGTGGAGACGAGGAGAGTCGAACTCCTGACCTCTTCATTGCGAACGAAGCGCTCTACCAACTGAGCTACGCCCCCGCGAAAGGGACGGACCTTCTAGCGAGTGCCGTGACCGAATGGAAGAGGTCCGCGGCAGCGTTCGAAGGACTGCGCCGTGAGTGCCGCGATGGGCGTCAGAGTCGTCGCAGCGCGCCGGGTCGCGGCGGACCCTGGGAGACGAACCCCGGGATCCGGTCGCGGCGCACGTCGCGGAGTCCGAGTCCGCCGACCGACAGTCGTCGGGCGCCGCGCGCGGAAGTGATCGACGCGCCGCCGAGCAGGTTCCCGCGGACGTGCGCCTCCTCGCGCAACAGCACGACATCGCCCTCGACGACGAGGCTCGCTGCGATCTCGATGCGTTCTGCCGACTCGTCGCGCGGCAGCCCGAGATACACGGCGCCGCCGCCTTCGATCGGACCCTGCAGTCGTCCGTCCGGCGCGTCGAGCGTCGATTCGCCGGGAGACCATCGACCGTCACCGTCGCTGTCGCGGAACCGATGCCCGGTGCCACGCTGCACGACGAACGTCAGTCGCCCGGGACCGCGAACGGCGAGGCTTCGTCCGACATAGAGGTTGCCGCGGACGACCAGCGTGACGTCGCGATCGAGTTCGACGACCAGCGGTTCGGTGCCGCGATCGATCCACAGGTGACCGTCGATGCGGCGCACGCCGCTGCGGGACGGAGCCGGCCGAACGACGCCGTCGGCCTCGACCTTCAGCACGAAGTCGGGAAGGTCGGTCCCGGACGAGAGGCGTGCGAGCGCGATGGCCGAATCACGGCGCAGCCACGACACCTCATCGGGTTCGCGGGCCTGGTCCACTTCGGGTGCCAATGCCGGCCAACTCGCCCGCGCGGCGATCCGCGGGGGTGGTTCGAGCGTCGTCGCGCGACTGCCGCCATCGCAGATGGGTGGCGGTTCGACGAGCGCGAACGGCAGCGCGAGACTCTCGGCGACAGCGCCGGGGAGGACGTCGCATGCGAACGTCGCGACGTTCTCGCCACCGCGCGCCACGACGACTTGCACCGGGCTGCCCGTGCTGAACTCGGTGGTCAGGACGTAGTCACGCGCCGAGCCGACGACCGTTCGCTGTCCGCTGCTGGCGAGCGCCGCGAACGTCGCGCTCTCGGCGAGCGAGCGCAGCACGAGATCGTCGAGGTGCGTGCGCAGGCGGCCAGCGGCGGTCAGTACCTGCGCGACGTCGCTGACCGCCGCGAGCAGCAGACCCATTGCGAGCCAGGTCGCGATCGGCAGCGGCGCCTGGAACATCCGCGGAATCGAGGTCACCGTGCCACCTCCGTCCCCGATCGCGGCAGAAGGCGCAGTTCGGGACCCGTCGACTCGCCGACGACGAGAGGCGTGAGCTCTGGGAACTCTGCGGCGAACGCAGCGCGGTGCGGCCAGTTCGCGAGCAGTGTCTCGACGTCGGACTCGGTGATCGCGTTCCCGTCGCGGACGAGCGTGGCGCGGCGATCCTCGACTTCGCGATGCAGTGTCTCGAACGACTCCAACAGAACGGTGCGCGCATCGATCTGCGTTCGAACGTCGGCCGCGCGGGCGCCGATCCACGAGCGTGCGAGCAGCGCGAGGACGACGACGAGGACTGCCTGGAGGAGTTCGGCGCCGCCCGCGGCGAACCACGAACGAGTCGGCGGCGCTGGTTCCGCGAAGGTCACGGGCGACCTCCGACGCTCGCGAGATCAGAGCGGTCGACCGCGTCCGCGTTCGGCTCGTCGTCCGGGTCGACGTGCGCGTCCTCGACGTCGACGAGGTCACTGCCAGTCTTCGCGCCCGGCGGCGGGTTCTCGTTCAACCACTCGATCAGTCGGTTGAACTCGACGACGAGTTCTTCGAGGTGGTCGCCGCGACGGAGCGTCACGCGGAACGTCAGATCGCCTTCGCGGACGCGCTGCATCGAACGGACGAGCCGCCAGACCGGTCCCGCGATCCGGTTCGAGAACAGCGTGGCCTGGCGCACGACGACGGCGACCGAGACCAAGACGTAGGCGCCGAACGCGACGAACATCGGCAGCAGGCTCGGCAACGCGGGCTTCGCAGCGAGCGCTTCGGTCAGCAATGCGTCGCACGACAGCGCGATGCCGGCGCCGCACACGGCGAGACCGATCGCGGGCAACAGCGAGACGGCGATCTGGATTCGACGTTGCAGGTCGACCGGGACGATCAACGACGTTCGACGGTTCGTACGAATCTCCCCCATGGCGCGGCTCGCTTCCCCGATCCGAGACCCATCGTCGTCGTGCTTCGCGACGACTGTCGGATTCTGCGACCGTTGATCGGACGCAATGCGGCGTGCGATTGAACTCGATCCTGGATTCCTCGGCACAAGATCGGTCGTGAGACGGTCGATCTAGGCGGCGAACGCGATGTGAACAGGGAAGGGGATGCCGTGACCGCAGAGCGATACACGGCCCAGCAGGTCGCATCGATGCTGGGCATTAGTGAAGAACAGCTCCGAACGGAGCTGCGCGACGGCAGGGACGACCTCCCGCCACGGGACCCCGCGTACCCGAACCTGCTCCCACGGGCGCTGGTCGAGGCTCTGCGCGAGCGTATGCGTGCACGCAAGGAGCCGACCGCTGCGCGCGGACCGTCCTCCGGGGCGCTGATCTTCTCCGTCACGTCGGGCAAGGGCGGCGTCGGCAAGACGTCGGTGTCCGTCAACGTCGCCTGCGAATTCGCACGACGTGGATATCGCACGATCCTCGTCGACACGGATCTCGGACTCGCGAACGCACACATCCTCGCCGGTATGAAGCCGGAGAAGACGCTGTCCGACTATCTGGAAGGAAAAGCGAAGCTCGCAGACATCGTCGTGGACGGGCCGTGCGGAGTGCGCTTCCTGTCCGGAGGCAGCGGCATCAAAGAGATGGCGAATCTCGACGACGACGGCCGCGAGCGGATCCTGCAAGCGATCCGCGAACTGCAACCGTTCTGCGATCTGATCCTGCTCGACACTGGTGCAGGAATCTCGCGCGCAGTGACGGACTTCGTCTCGATCAGCGATCACACGATCGTCGTGACGACGAGCAACTTCGCAGCCATTGCAGACGCGTACGGGATCGTCAAGGTGATGGTGCAGGAGGGATACCGCAGCGCCATGCACCTGCTCGTCAATCGCGTGCGTTCACCGGAGGAAGCAGAGCAGGTCTACAAGAAGTTGAAGGGCTGCACGGAGCGGTTTCTCGGCTTCGACCTCAACTGGCTCGGACTCCTGCCGGAAGATCACAGCGTGGAAGGCGCCGTGTTGAAGCGGATGCCATTCTGCGAGGCGTTTCCCGGAAGCGTGGCGACGCGTTACCTCAAGAAGATCGTCACGAGCCTCGAGCGGTTCGTGCCGGCGGCGACGAGCCGCACTTCGTGAGAACGCGAGACGACGCGGACGAGTGACGACCGAGGGGCAAAGGGGAGCGGCGAATCCTGCGGTTGCATGAGTTCGCCCACGACAATCGCCGATGGGAGAGAGCACAGAATGAGCCGTCTTACGAAGAGCAACGACTTGAGCGTCAAGCAAGCCGACGACCGCCGGACCGACCGCCTGGGTGACGACGAACGCCACCAGGCGCGGAACACCTCTTCTTTCGAGGACTCCCTCGGCCGTCAGGCGAACAAGGGAATCCTCGCCGACCGCGTCGCCGAGGAATTGAACGTTCCGCGTCGCACCGCGGCGCGCGTCCTCGATGCGGTCCTCGACTCGGTGCGCGACCTGCTCCAGGGTCGCGGCAAGGTCGCCGTCAAGGGGTTCGGCACGTTCGAACGCCGGATCCGGAAGGGGCGTGCCTACAAGCACCCGCTGACCGGACAGAGCATCGACGTGAAGGACAAGGAGACGATCATCTTCAAGCCGAGCGATCAGCTGATCGACGACACGCGTCCCGGCGCGACTCCGCGCAAGCGGACGCCGGGCGGCACCGAAGGCCTGCTCGACGAGTGATCCGGCGCCGGTTGCACGCGGTGCCTCACGCCATGTGAGGCGCCGCTGGTGCACCCCGCCGAGATCGCTCGCTATCCTGCGTCGCCTTGTCGAACCTCGACGCCGTTCCCGAAGAGTTCGCCGCCGCGTGCGTCCAGTTCGACGTCCGCAAGGGCGACGTCGCGAACAACCTCGCGGAAGCACAGCGAGGCCTGCGCGCGGCCGCGGCCGCCGGCGCCCGCTTGGCGGTGCTGCCGGAGATGTGGCCGACGTCCTACGTGCAGGATCCGAAGACCGCGCTCCTCGCCGCCTCGCGAGCCGCGGAGGATGCGATCGTCGCGCTGTCTGGCGAACTCGGCATGGTCGTCGTCGGCAGTGGCTTCGACGCCGAGGACGGCAAGCTGTGGAATCGCGCGATCGTCGCCGACCACGGACGCGTGCTCGGTCGCTATCGGAAGATCCACCTGTTCACTCCCAACGCCGAGCACAAGCTGTTCGCACCGGGCGACACACCGTTGGTCGTCGACACGAGCGCCGGGCGACTCGGCGTGCTGATCTGCTACGACATCCGGTTTCCGGAGCTCGTGCGGTGGATGTTCCACCGGAAGGTCGAAGTGCTCGCCGTGCCCGCGCAGTGGCCGGAATCACGCGCTGCGCACTGGCGCGCGTTGACGCTTGCACGCGCGATCGAGAACCAGTGCTTCGTCGTCGGCTGCAACCGGACCGGCGTCGAACCGTCGTTCCGGACCGGCGAGCCTCTGCTGTATCCGGGAGACAGCCGCATCGTCGATCCGATGGGCGAAGTCCTCGCTGGAGGCGCCGGGGAGAGCGGGCCAGTGCTCGGCGCGGTCAGCGTTCGCAAGTCGCAGATGATGCGACGCATCCTGCCGGTCGCGAAGGACCGGCGCCCCGACGTCTACCGCGCGCTCTGGGAACGCGTCTGGAACGAGGGAACGCCGAAGTCCTGAGCAACGCCGCCGGCCGACGCGCTCACGCGTCCGAGAACGCCTGCAGTGCCTGCAGCTTCAGCGGCTTCTGCAACCGCCCCAGCGCAGCGTTCTGCAGCTGACGGACTCGCTCGGCCGTGATCCCGAGGTCGACAGCGATCTCGCCGAGCGTCTCCGGCTCGGTCCCGAGCAGCCCGAAGCGTCGATTCAGAATCAGCTGCTCGCGCGGAGGCAGGTCCGACATGACCTCACGCAACGTCTCGGCGAGGTTGCCGTCCTCGATCATCTCGGTGACGGGCACCGCACGAAGATCCGGCAGCAGCTGGACCATCGACGCGCCCTGTTCGCCTGGCAACTCGGCGTCCAGGCTGACCGCGTAACGACGCGTCGCCTGCAGCTCCTCGACGCGCTCGGCGGTCATCCCGCAGATGGCGCCGATCTCGGCAGTGCTCGGCTCACGACCAGTCTGGTTGCGCAGCGATTCGCGCGCTCGGTTGATCTTGCGCAGCGCCTTCTGCACCCAGATCGGCACGCGAACGGTCCGCGACGCGTTGTAGAGCAGCTTCAGGATCGCCTGGTGGATCCAGTACTGCGCGTAGGTCTTGAAGCGAACGTCACGCCTCCAGTCGAACCCTTCGATCGCCTGGAACAGCGACGTGTTGCCCTCCTGGATCAAGTCGGGCACGTCGACGCCGAGGCCTCGGTAACGATGCGCGAGCGCCATCACCATGTAGAGCGCGCCCTCGACGTAGCGATTGCGCAGCTCGGCGACCTCGTGCAGGCACGCCAACGCGTACGTCTTTGCGGTCGGAGTGCCGCGCGTACCCGCCGGCAGTTCGAGGCTCGAGCGTTGGATCAAAGTCTGCGCGGTGTCGGCGCCGATCGAGACGCGAGCGAGGGCGTCGACCGTCCGCGCCTTCAGCAGCTCGTACCGTCGCGCCATCAAGAACTCCTCGTCCCGATCCATGCGACGAAGTCGCTGGATCTGCGCGGAGTACAGCCCGGCGAACGTGACGCGCGTGTCGATGTCCTGATGATCCCCGGCCCATTCGGCGCGCGTCGGAACGCGGACCGAGACCGACTTGGCGCGCATGGCCTCGACAAGACTCGCCGTCCGCGCACCGAACGCGTCCGCGGCGACGTTCAACAGTGCGTCGAGTTCGGAGAGTTCGACGACCTGACCTCTGCGGAACCGAATCTCGTCGCGCACAGGAGCAGGCAGAGTCTTGGCGTGTGTCATGGCTCGCACCCTTTTGCCTAGATATTTTCTTGGACAAGCCGCCAGAATAGCGATTTGTCCAGAAAGTTTCTTCGTCAACAGCCGGGTCTTACGTGCACGGAAGACTCGGTGTTCCGTCGAGAATTCGAAGCAGGCAGCGTGAGCGGCGACCGGGTTGCGGCTGAAGTTCGTCCAAGGCGCCCGGATAGATCCGAGACGAGTGTCGTAGGATCGCGCCCTTCCATGAGCTTTCGACCCCTCCTCGCAGCCGTCGCGCTGCTCGGCCTTCTTGCCCACCCGGCGCGCACTCAGGACTCGGATGCCAAGCTCACGGTCGTCGCGAGCGTCGAGCCGACCTCCGTAAAGTCCGGCGACAACGTGACTTTGCGACTGAAGGTCTCCGTCGAGCATGGCTATCACGTCTACGGCTCGATGGAGAAGCTGAGCCCGCCGATCTCCTTCCAACTGACGGAAGGCGGGGTGCTGGTGGCCGATGGCCCGTCGTTGATTCCCCCGGGCGTACCGAAGGTCGCCGATGGGATGACGACGTTCGAACTGAAGGGGACGTTCGAGCTGAGCGGTACCTACCGAGTGCGCGGCGGGACCCCTTCCGGCGCCACGAAGATCTCCGGCACCATCGGATTCTCGGTCTGCGACGAGAACATGTGCCTGCCGCCGGACACGCTGCCGTTCGAGACCGAGCTGACCGTTCTCCCCGGCGGATTGGCGGCCGAACCGGCACCCACGGCGAACGCCGCGACCGGCACTGACGCACCCGCCGAACAGGGACCAGGGGCGCCTGCGTTCGGGCTCGACCAGGACGTCATCACCGGCGGCGTCGGCGAGCGCATTCGCGTCGAAGCTCGCATCGAGCCGGCGAAGGCGCGCCCCGGAGCGACCGTTCAGTACATCGCCAAGGTCACCGTCGAGGATGGCTTCCACGCGTACGGCTCGGACGAGAAGCAGTACGGCGAACCGGTCGGCCTGACGGTCACTCCGAGCCACGGGATCACGTTGGTCGGCGAGCCAGTGATCCCGCCGGGGACGGCGCACGAGACCGGCGGACTGACGATCTACGAGTTGAAGGGGACGTTCGAGCTTCGTCAGTCGATCCGCATCCCGGACGACGCGAAGCCCGGGGAATGGAAGGTCGAAGCCGACGTTCCGGCGTCGGTCTGCGACGACTCTGGTTGTCTCCCGCTGCAGACGTTGCGCGTCACGGCGCCGGTGACGATCGATCCACAAGCGCCGGTGACGGCCGAGCCGGCCGTCGCACCGATCGGCGCCGGCGGTCCGAAGCTCGATCTGTTCGCGCTGATCCTCGCCTCGATCCTCGGTGGGTTGTTCGCGCTCTCGATGCCGTGCACCTACCCGATGATTCCGATCACGATCTCGTTCTTCACGAAGCAGGCAGATGCCAGGAACGGGAAGGTGCTGCCGCTCGCGCTCGCGTATGGCGCCGGCATCGTCGTGATCTTCGTCATCGTCGGCGTGCTGGTTGGACCCCCGATCGTCGCCTTCGGTCAGCACTGGCTGACGAATCTCGTCATCGCCGTGCTGTTCGTCGTCTTCGCGCTGTCGTTGTTCGGCGCGATCCTTCTGCAGCCACCGCAATGGCTGATGTCCCAGGCCGACAACGCACGCAAGCAGGGCGGCCTGCTCGGCGTCTTCTTGATGGGTGCGACGCTGGTCATCACGTCGTTCACGTGCAGTGCACCGATCGTCGGGACGCTGCTCGTCAGCGGCGGCGCCTACGGGATCGGCGAGATCGCGCTCGCGATGGCAGTCTTCGGGTTGACGATGGCAACGCCGTTCGTCGCGCTCGCACTGTTGCCCGGCTCCACCAAGTCACTGCCCAAGTCGGGCGAGTGGATGCACACGCTGAAGGTCTGGCTCGGCTTCGTCGAACTCGCGGCAGCGCTCAAGTTCGTCTCGAACGCCGACCTCGTCCTGCAGTGGCACATCCTTCCGTACGAACTCTTCCTGTTCCTCTGGTTCGCGATCTTCGCGATCGCCGGGCTGTTCCTGCTCGGCTTCATCAAGCTCGAGGGCGAGGACGCGACGCACATCGGGCCTTGGCGAATGTCGGGCGGCGTCGCGACGCTGCTGTTCGCCGTCTACTGCCTCTACGGCGCGCTCGGCTACAAGCTCGACGACCACGTCATGACGCCGCTCGCGCCGCCGTACCGTGGCGAACGCGCCGTGCTGGTGTCCTACTCCAGCGAGGCCGGCGTCTCGAACGGCTCCGGCAACCACACAGAGCCTTCGGCGGTCACGCACGACATGGTGGTCGACGACTACGAGCAGGCGAAGGCGAAGGCACTCGCGAGCCAACGCCTGCTGCTCGTGAACTTCACGGGGCACACTTGAGTGAACTGCCGGAAGATGGAGCTCAACGTCTTCCCCAAACCGGCGGTCGCCGGACTCCTGCGTGAACGATTCGTCGAGGCTCGCCTGCACAGCGAGGCCGGCGATCACATCAAGGAACTGCAGCAGAAGATGACCGGCAGTCTCGCGTTGCCGATCTACGCCATCGTCGATCCGAAGACCGAAGCCGTCCGCGCGACGCGCGCCGGGTATCAGAACCTCGACGACTTCGTCGCATTCCTCGAGTCCGTGCCTCGGTGAGGCGCGGACCCGCGGTCGGCGCTCAACGCTTCCGCGCGAGCAGCAGCACGACGAACCCGAGCGCCGCGACGCCGGCGACGACGTAGAGCAGCGTCTGGTCGCCGCCCGTCGGCGCGGCAGGGGCGACGCCGTCGGTCGCATTCGACGTCGCGACGTTCCGCGGTGCGTCGCCTGGCGTCGGCGCGGCGGCACCGACTCCGTTCCCCGGCGCCTGCACGGTGTCACGGGGCGTCGTGTCAGCGGGACCCGCGGGCGTCGTGTCCGCCGGTCCAGCGGTCCCGACGTTCGCCGGAACCGCGCCGACGAGCGGAACCGGCGTAGGCATCGGATTGCCGACCAGGACCTGGTGCGACACCGGACCCTTCTTGGTCCCCATCGCATCGCCGGAGCCGCCCGACGTCATGTCGAGCGCGAGTTCGAGATGGACGGGGTACCGGTCGTAGGCCGTGCCGCCCTGGACCGAGATCGGGATCTCGATCTGCAGAACCTTCTCGTGGATCGGCCGGTCGAGGAACGCCTTGTAGAGCGTGCCGGGCTTCGGCGGACGCACCGTGAATGCGCCCAACGTGATCGGTCCCTGGGTCGACGGATACGTGACGCCGATCGTCCCGCCGGGGACGACGATCGCATCCCCCTGTAGCGAGACGACGACGATCAGCGTCCCGCTCTGACCTGGCGCGAGTCGCGCAGGCTTGGTCGAGACGACGAAGCCAGCGAAGTTCGCCAGCGACGGCCCCGGGGCGTGTGCGGTCTTGGTGACCGTGCCATCGGGATTCACGACTTCCCCCGACGCCTCGTCGGCAGCCTGGGCCTCGGCGTCGATCCGCTCCTCCTTGGTCTGCTGCTGCACAGGCGGCGGCTGTCCCGGGACCGGCTTCGGTTTGCCTTCTTCCTGCGCGGAAAGCGATGTCACGAGCCCGAGGGCGAGAACCGAACTGCGGAAAATGTTCATCAGGTTGCGAGCGCTCCAGAGTCGCGAAGCGCGGAAGTGTACCGATCGTTCCCGTCGACGACGGGAAGCGGTCCGACTTGCACGCGGGATCGCAGCTACGGAGCGCGTGCCCCGACAGGGTCCGCCGAAGCGATGCCTTGAACGAGCCCCAGAGCAGTGCTACTTCTCCCGCCCTTTTCGCGACGCCGCGCAAACATGCGCGCCCCGGACCCCGCCAGATGCAGACAGCCGTCACCGACGCCCAGGTCTTGGATGCCCTCCGAGCCGTCCAAGACCCGGACCTCCATCGAGACATCGTCGCGCTGAACTTCGTCAAGGATCTCCGGGTCTGCGGCGGCAACGTCGCCTTCGCGATCGAACTGACGACCCCCGCCTGCCCGGTCAAAGACCTGCTGAAGGCCCAAGCCGAGCAGGTCGTCCGTCGGATCCCGGGCGTCGAGGACGTCAAGGTCACGATGACGGCGCAGGTGACCCGGTCGTCCCCGCTGCTCGGCAGCAAAGGCGTCATCCCCGGCGTCAAGAACGTCGTCGCCGTCTCGTCCGGGAAGGGTGGCGTCGGCAAGTCGACCGTCGCCGTCAACCTCGCCTGCGCGCTGCAGCGGAGCGGCGCCAAAGTCGGCGTCCTCGACGCCGACGTCTATGGCCCGAACGTCCCGCTGATGCTCGGCGTGTCCGGCAAGCCGTACACGCAGGGCAAGAAGCTGCTGCCCTTCGTCTCGCACGGGCTGCAGGTCATGAGCATGGGCCTGCTCGTCGCCGAGGACCAACCGGTGATCTGGCGCGGTCCGATGCTGCACAGCGCGGTGCGCCAGTTCCTGTTCGACGTCGAATGGTCGGACCTCGACTACCTCGTCGTCGACCTCCCACCCGGTACCGGCGACGCGCAGCTCTCGCTGAGTCAGCAAGCACACATCATGGGCGCCGTCATCGTCACGACGCCGCAGGACGTGTCCGTCCTCGACGTTCGCAAGGCGATCCGGATGTTCCAGACCGTGAACGTCCCGATCCTCGGCGTCGTCGAGAACATGGCGTGGTTCACGCCACCCGGCTCGACCGAGCGCTACGAGATCTTCGGCAGCGGCGGTGGGCGACGGATCGAGGAGGAGTTCGGCGTGCCGATGCTCGGACAGGTTCCGATCGACGTCGCCGTGCGCGTCGGTGGCGACTCCGGCAAGCCCGTCGTGCTGACTTCCCCCGACAGCGCCGCCGCGCGCGCATTCTCCGAAGTGGCAGGGCACGTCGCCCGCCGCATCAGCATCCTCAACGCAGAGAAGAACGACTGATCATGGACACCAAGAACGCCCCAAGCACCAAGTTCGAAGCCGAGACCAAGATGGGCGATGCGATCGCCAAGAACCCGCGGATCCAGTGGGTTCTGCGTCAGTTCCACATCGGTGGCTGCTCGCACTGTGGCTTCGACATGAACGACACCGTCAAGAAGGTCGCCGAGGACAACGGCGTCCCGCTCGAGACCCTGCTGACGGCGATCAACTCCGCGACCTGACCAACTCCGGCGCGGGCTCCGCGACGCCAACGCCATGGCGTGCGGCGCGGAGTCCCCACCGTTCGAGCGTCGGGTTCGTCGGACCGTCGGGACGGAACAGCACGTCCGGCGGATGCACGCCCTCACGCAACGGTGCGCTCCCGAGGTCTTCGGGCCTTCGCGCGTAGCCGTGGTCCTGGCGTCGCACGCTCGAACGTGGATGCCACGACATGTGGTAGTACCAGAGGCCCGGCAGCCAGATCGTGTGCGGCGACGACTGGATGTAGACGTCGCCGGTCTCCAGATACCCGTGGAGCCCCCACTCCTTGCCGTTGCCGCGCAGTTCGCGCAGCGACGCGATGCGGATCGCGAAGTTGTAGCAAGAGTGATCGGTGTCGGGCTGCACGAGGTCGTGCGGTCGACACGTCCCCGGTCCCGCGAATCCCGGGTGCACTGGTTTGAACCCGATGTTCTTCACGAGCACGCCGTCGGTCGGCGTCGGGTCTTCGGCACGACCGTGATTGGCGGGCGGATCGGCGAGGTGCGGACGGTGTTCGTGTACTTCGAGCAATCGACGACACAACGCGAGGTTGTCACCGACGTGGATCTCGTCGCCGTCCAAGAACAACACGTGTGTCGCCCCCGTGCGTCGCGCGATCTCGAGCATCATCTCGCGATTGCTCTGCTCCGACGCACCGCCGAATCGCTCGAACAGCCTGACCTTGTCGGCGATGTGACCCATTCCGCGGATCACGTCGACCGTGCGATCCTCCGAGAAGTTGTCGAAGACCAACATCTCGTCGACGTGAGGATGGACCGACGTCAGGGAATACCAGATCCAGTACTCCTCGTTGCGGACCATCGACAAGGACACGAGTTTCATCGCTCGTCGTATCGACGCGCCTTCCCGCGGACCTTGACGCGACGGCGGCCTTGTCTTCGCCGTTGTCGCCGTCAGAATACCGCCCCTTTTCCCGACCCGATGGAGACCGAATGTCCACTCTGAAGGAACTCGACGACGCAACTCTCGAGACCACGATCCAAGGCAGCAAGGTCCCCGTGATCGTGGACTTCTTCGCGACCTGGTGCGGCCCCTGCAAGGCGCTGTCGCCGACGCTGGAGACCGTCTCCACCGAACTGACCGGCAAGGTCGACTTCTACAAGGTCGACATCGACAAGGCCGAGAACGCCGCAGCGCAGTTCGGCATCAGCGCAGTCCCCACAGTGATCCTGTTCAAGAACGGCCGCGAGGTCGAGCGATTCACCGGCAACCAGGATCTCCGATCGGTTCGCGACCGCGCCAACCGCTTGATGGCGTCGTAGCCATCGCCCCGCCGAGCGCAGGGCATCGCGACTCAGCCGGCGATCGGTGGCTCGGCCGCTTCCCGAAAGCGGCGCAGGTTCCGAAGGAACAGCCAGACCCCGATCGGTACGCAGGCGAAGCCGTAGACCCAGCGCGGCGGCGGCGGCGCGACCTGCACGACGACCCAGAGACGGGGGCCGCCCTCCGGGATCGCGAGGAACGCATGATCGACGGCGCGCGACGGGACATACGTCACGCGGCCAGCCGCGTCGGTCGAGCCGATGGCCACCGCTTCGCCGATGCGTCCGTCCGTGACTTCGTGCACGAACAGCGGGACGTCGGGCCAGCCGCGACCGTCCACCGCCCGCAAACGGATCGTGACCGGTGCACCGATCGAGGTGACCTCGGGCGAGGGTTCGAGCCACTGCGCGGGCAGAGCCGTGGCGAACGCGAGGATCAGGACGCGCATCAGGCAGGGGCGGACGACGGACAAGCGACGTGGGGCTGAGGACGGAGTGGATCGACCTCGGCCGGATGCCCTGGCACGACGCGCGCCGAGCGATGGACGAAGCGTTGGTCGATCTCGCCCGTGGTGAGGGCGGGAAGATCTTGCTGGTCGAGCACGACCCTGTCTACACGGCGGGACGCGCGACACCGACCGACGAACTCACCGCCGACGTCGTTCCGATCGAGCGTGGCGGTCGCATCACGTACCACGGCCCCGGGCAACTCGTCGTCTATCCGATCGTCCGGCTTCCGAAGCACGACGTGCGCGACTGGCTGCGACGACTCGAGGCGTTCGGGATCGCGATCTGCGCGGCGTTCGGACTCGACGCGACGGCTTCGGTCGACGGAACCGGCGTGTTCGTCGGCGATCGCAAGGTTGCCTCGATCGGCGTCGCGATCCGCCGGTGGATCAACTTGCACGGCATCGCGATCAACGTCGCGATGGACCTCGACGCGTTCCGTCGGATCCGACCGTGCGGGCTCGATCCCGACGTGATGTCCGATCTGTCGCGCGAAGCCGGACGGCCGATCGCGATGCCCGACGCGAAGGACGCGGCGCGCGGCGCTGGTTTTGTGCTTCTCGATCCCGACTGGAACGGTTGAACTCCTTCGCGCCAAAACCAAATCCCTCGCAGTGACCGGATCCATCGAACTCGACCGGGACGGACAGCACCTGCTGATCCGGTTTCCGTACAACCCGCTGATCGTCGAGGACGTGAAGTCGATCCCCGGCCGACGCTGGGATCCGCCGAACAAGGTCTGGCGTGTGCCGGTCGCGCAACTCGACGTCGTCGTCGCGATGTTCATGCGGCACGGCTTCCTGATGTCGTCCGACGTCACGATGCTTCTCGCCGGCACGTCGAAGAAGGGCACCCCGGCCGCCGCCGAGGCTCCCGCGACGAACGGCAAGACGACGACCACGCCGCCCGCCGGCGACAGCGCACCGGTCGTCGACGCGTTGTCGATCAGTGCGCTGAACGAGCGCGTGCGCACGGCGATCCAAGGCGCATTCCCGCAACCGCTGTGGGTCGTCGGCGAGGTCACCGACTTCGACAAGAACAAGGACGCCCGCCACCTGTTCTTCACGCTGGTCGAGAAGAAGCCCGGCGACGCATCGATCGCTGCGCGCGTGCAAGTTGCGCTGTTCGAACGCGAAGCCAAGCGCCTTCTCGCGAAGCTCGGCCCCGGCGAGATGCGCGACGGGATCGAAGTGCGCGTCCTCGTGCGCGTCGAGCTGTACGCAGCCCAGGGTCGCTACCAACTGATCGTCGAGGACATCGACCCGTCGTTCACGCTCGGCAAGCTCGCACTCGAACGCGAACGCATCCTGCAGGAACTCCGCGCGAAGGGGCTCGACCGCAAGAACGCGTCGCTCGCGCTCCCCGTTCCACCGCTGCGCGTCGGCGTCCTGTGCAGTCCGGACTCCGACGGCTGGAACGACTTCCTGCGCGAGATCGAGGCGTCTCGGATCGGCTTCACGATCACCGCCTACGCCGTCCGCGTGCAGGGAAAGGAA
Source organism: Planctomycetota bacterium (assembly GCA_023433825.1). Classification (GTDB taxonomy): domain Bacteria; phylum Planctomycetota; class UBA1135; order UBA1135; family UBA2386; genus JAEYTU01. Next base: position 912 of record JAEYTU010000533.1, on the reverse strand, counting down.
GTGCGGCCGACGGTGCTCGCCGGGCTGCGCTGGTTCGCTACGCGCGCGGACCAGTTCGACTGCGTCTGCATCCTCCGCGGCGGCGGTTCGCGGACCGACCTCGCGTGGTTCGACGACCGGGATCTCGCGCTCGCCGTCGCGCATCACCCGACGAAGGTGCTCTGCGGTATCGGCCACCAGCGCGACATGTCGGTGCTCGACCTGATCGCGCACTCCGAGAAGACGCCGACGGCACTCGCCGTCCACCTGATCCGCACCGTTCAGCAGGCCGCGGCCGAACTCGACGACTGTGCGCGCGCGCTCGTCGACGCGGCCCGCGGAACTCTGGCGCGCAGCTACCAGTCGCTGACTCGCCGCGGCGAGAGCCTGCGCCGAATCGTCCACGGTCGTCTCGTCGGTGAGCGACGCAACGCCGTCCACCTGACGAGCCGCCTGCGCCGCGCCGCCAGCGCCGCACTGGAACGTCGCACCGCACTGCTGCTGCGGCGTCGCGAACGGCTCGTCCTGCTCGCGCGGCTTCGCTGCGAACGCGCCGGAAACGACCTCGCCCGCGCCGATCTTCGGCTGCGCTTGCTCGACCCACGCACCGTCGTCGCGCGCGGCTACGTCGTCGTCCGTGACGCAAACGGGCGCATCCTCCCCGACATGCGCGCCGTCGCCGCGGGCGACGCGTTGTCGCTGACGTTCCGTGACGGCATGGTTCGCGCCCGCGTCGACCGCACCGAGACCTGACATGGCCACGAAGAAGAAGCCCGAATCCGACACCCCGCAGACCTACGGCGAGGCGAGTGACGAGCTGACGTCGATTCTCGACGAGATCGAGAGCGGCGCGGCGGACATCGACGTGCTGTCGGCGCGGGTCGAACGCGCTGCCGAGCTGATCCGGATCTGCCGCGAGAAGCTGTCCGGAAC
>JAEYTU010000417.1 GCA_023433825.1 Planctomycetota bacterium | reverse complement strand
GGCGCGGCACGCCGCGAGCGCGTGTCCACCGGGCAACCCAGGATGCCGCGACGGGTCGAGCGTCACGTCGATCAGGATCCGGTCGCCGGCCTTGGGCCCGCCGTCCACGCCGCGCACCAGGGGCACGCCGCAGACCTTCGCGACGGCCTCGCCGACAGCGGCCCGGTCGCCGAGGAAACGCAGCGGCGATTCGTTCACGTGGTCCTCCCGAGTCATCTCTGCGTCTCCTGGGCCGCACGTGCCGCGATTCCTCGCGGGTTGCAGCAGTTTGCGGGGCGCGTTCCGTGGCAGTGGGCGTTGTTCGACGGTGTCGCGAGCTGCACGGAAGGCCCCGACAAGCATTGTCCCATTGCGGCCTGCGATGTCGGCTTCCGCGCGTAGCGCGAAGACCTTCCATGAGAGGGCCGGGCCGATCAACAGGTCAGTTGTGTTTGGGTACCTCCTTCGAGGGCTCAGGCGGCTTGGCGCCAGCTCCGCGAACTCCGCAGACTCCGCACGCTTCCATACGCACTCTTAAGAGCTCTGCTCTGAGCTCGGTGCACGGTGAAATCCGTCCGACCTGGCGCTGCCAACTGGGCTTCGGCCTTGCGGCCACGGGTCTTTCGCAGTCGCCAGGATCGGGCGGTGAGTCTGTGAGCACGGAGCAGGCGGTCCGCCTGACTCTCGTCATTCAGTGGAATCGGAAAGAACGCTGACTTCGGGTCAGGCGGTTGCCTTCGCGGCAACCCGCTCGGCGTTATGCAACGGTTGGTAGTCCGCACCGGTGGTCCACAGCCGATGCAGGAGCACGGCGAGCTTGCGTGCGACCGCGACGGCCGCGCGTTTCTTCGCCGACTTGCCACCTCTCTCAGCGATCTGCAGGCCGAATCGACGCAGATCGCAGTCTGCGCCGAACGGACCAAGCAGATGCTGCGCGCCCTGCACGAGCAGGCGCCGTAGGCGCCCGTCTCCAGCTTTGCTGATGCGCAACTGCGGATTGCTGTCGCCGGATGCGTGACTGCGCGGGCACAGCCCGAGCCAGGAACCGAGCTGCCGAGGGTCTGCGAAGCGTTTCGGGTCTTCGACGGTCAGGACGAACGCGACCGAGATCACGGGGCCGACGCCGTTGACCTTCTGCAGATGCTGCACCTCGGGGTACAGCTCCTTCGCGATCTTCGCGAGCGCGCGGTCGTAATCGCGAATCGTCGCAGTGAATCCCTCGATCGTCTCGAGAACCGGCGCCAGTGCAGGCCGTAGATCCGGGGGGATCAGTTCAACGACCTTGCGCGCGAAGCCGTCCGTCGAAGCAGACGGAAGTCGCAGGCCGAACGTCTTGCAGATGCTGCGCACCTGCTGCACGGACATGCCGCGCATGCGAACCACGAGGTCGCGAGCTCGCACGATCGACAGATGTGCTTGCGCGCGCTCCCCGCGGTGGTGAACCGCGCCGAGAAGCTCGGGCATCGCGGCGCCCATCTTCGCGAGCAACTCGGCATCGCGGCGATCGGTCTTCCGCGGATCCTTCGAGATCAGTTGGACTCGCCGCGGATCGGCGACTTGGACGTCGAAGCCGCTCCCCCGCAAAGCGCGGGACATCCATGGCGACTGGGAGCCGGCTTCGAGGATCACCCGGGCGCCAGCAAATGGCGCCAGCGAACTCTTCAGACAATCGCGATCGGTGGGGAACGAGCCTCGTGCCACCACGGAGCGCTGCGCGTTCACCGCGCAGAAGTGCGTGCGGCGATCGCCGACATCGAGGCCAAGGATGAGCGGGGAAACGGACACGGTAGATTGAGCCATGGGTCGGATTCGCTCCTTGAGTGTGCAGCGGCGATTCTTGCCGACTGCGAGAGCGGACCGGCCCTCTCATCTCATCTGGGCTGCGGCCCGATCGCGGGCTGCGATGGGTCTCGTTTGCGCGCGTCATGCGTCCTGCTCGAGCGCGGCCACGACGGCCTCGGTGAACTCGTGGTTCGCGTAGCAGTTCTGCACGTCGTCCAGATCGTCGAGTGCGTCGAGCAAACCGATGACCTTCCGCGCGAGCGCCGGATCGGTGACGTCGGTCTTCGTCTTCGTGACGTAGGCGAGCGCGCCGCCGCCGGTCGGGATCGACGCCGCTTCGAGCGCAGACTTGATCGCCAGAAATGCGCTCGGCTCCCCGTGGACTTCGAAGCCGCCGGGCACGACGACGAGATCCTGGGCACCGGCATCGAGCGCGATCGACAACAGTTGTTCCTCGGTCGGACCCTCGGCTCCGGCGACTGGAAAGATCGCGCGGCGTTCGAACATCCAAGCGACCGCGCCGGTCGCGCCGAGATTGCCGCCACCCTTCTCGAAGATCTGGCGAAGTTCTGCCGCCGTGCGGTGGCGGTTGTCGGTCAGCACTTCGAGCAGGATCGCGACGCCGCCGGGACCGAATCCCTCGTACTGAAGTTCTTCGTAGTCGACGCCGTCGAGTCCACCGGTCCCCTTCTTGATCGCCCGCTCGATGTTCTCGCGCGGCACGCTGATCAACCGCGCCTTCTCGACGGCGAGCCGGAGCCTCGGATTCGCATCCGGATCGCCACCTCCAAGCTTCGCGGCGACCGTGATCATCCGCGCCAGCTTCGTGAAGGCTTTCGCGCGGAGCTGATCCACGCGCGCCTTGCGGAACTTGATGTTCGAGGAGTGAGAGTGTCCGGCCATGTTCGGACGAGGTCGCGCGTCGCGAAGGTCGAGGAGGGACCGAGTCTACGCGCACCGCACGGGAAGCCAGGGTGCGGAGTCGCCGCGCGTGTCGATCGCGGACCGAGTCGGTCGCGCACCGAGCCGTCCCGGTGCGTCGTTCGCGATCAGCGCTTCGAGAACTGCGTCGAACGACGGGCCTTGCGGCGGCCGTACTTCTTGCGTTCGACCTTGCGCGAGTCGCGCGTCAGCAATCCGTTCTCACGCAGGTTCGGCTCGAGGTTCGGGTTGTCCAGCTTCAGCGCCCGAGCCAGTCCGAGGCTGACGGCGCCGGCTTGACCGATCACCCCGCCACCATCCACGGTCACGAACACGTCGTAGCTCGCCGCACTCTCGGTCGCCGTCAACGACTGCGTCGCGATGCGCCGGGTGTCGTGCGTCGTGAAGAACTCGTCGATCGGCTTGCCGTTCACGTGGAACTGGCCGCTACCGGTCTTGATGCGGACGCGGGCCACGGCCGTCTTCCGTCGGCCGGTCCCCCACACATACGGATCGTTCTTCAGGGCCAAAGCTCACCAGTCCTTCGTGCTCAGCGTGAGGTCAGAGAGATTCGAGGTCAGAGGTTCGAGGTAGCGGGGTTCGAGGTCCGACGGCGGGCGTCGAGATCCGCGGGTTCTGGTCAGTTCGACGCGAACTTCGTCAGTCCAGCCGTCAGTTCCGTCGGCGTCTGCGCGACGTGCGGGTGGTCCGCACCGGCGTAGACCTTCAGTCGCCGCAGCATCTCCCGGCCGATCCGGTTCTTCGGCAGCATCCGGCGAACCGCGTCCTTGACGACCGCCTCCGGGTTCGTGGCGACCATCTGGCCGAGCTTGCGCGTCTTCAAGCCGCCCGGGAAGCCCGACCAGTGCGTGTGCTCTTCCGTCTCCATCTTCTGGGACGTCACGATCAGGCGGGCGGCGTTCACGACGATCACACCTTCGCCGACGTTCATGTGCGGGGTGTACAGCGGGCGGTGCTTGCCCATCAGCACACTCGCAATCACGGTCGCCATACGTCCGAGGACGTACTGCGAAGCGTCGACGATGTGCCAAGTGTTCATCGCCTTGGCGTGGTCCGCCAGGGTCGCAAAGGTGGTCTTCGTCATGGATCGTGCGGGTCGACGGCTCGGAGGTCGGCCAGGGAAAGGGCGAGGATGCTAGCGACGACCGATGGCGAATCAAGGCGGCTGTTTCGCGTCGGTCGCGCCGCGCCGGCGGCGCATCGCGGCGCGCGATGGGACAGCGCTTGCCGGGGGCCTCACGTGCCGCTCGCGACCCGATCACCAACCGGACACCGCCAAGGAACGAATCCGACAAGCAGTTGCGCTCCGCGAAGAATCGCGGCACTACCGGCCGAGATCACTCCAACGTCCGGATCTTCATGATGTTGGTCATCCCCTTCTCACGGCTGGCTCCAAAGATCACGACGATTCGGTCGCCCTTCTTGCCCATGCCGGACTCCTGAAGGATCCGCGCGCCCTCCAACGTCATCTCACTGCTCGTCCGGGCCTTCGACACCCGACGCGGAACGATCCCCCAGACGAGCGACAGCCGCTGAAACGTCTGCTGGTGCGGCGTGAACGCGACCAATCGGTGCGGCGTGCGTTCGGCCGCGAGCATCTGCGCCGTCGCGCCGCTCTCGGTGTAGACGACGATGTAGCGCGCCCCCGATTCGCTGGCCGCGTAGGCGGCCGCTCGCACCGTGGATTGAGCGACCGACGCCGGGACTTGCGTCGTCAGTCTGCGCCGCCGCTGGTACTCCCACCGCGAGAACATGTCGTCCTCGGTGTGCCGAATGATGCGCTGCATGATCTTGACGGCGCGGAGCGGGTGTTTCCCCGACGCCGTTTCCGCCGACAGCATGACCGCCGACGTTCCGTCGTAGATCGCGTTCGCGACGTCGGAGGCTTCGGCGCGCGTCGGGCGCGGGTTCGTGATCATCGACTCGAGCATCTGCGTGGCCGTGATGCACGGCTTACAGACGTCGAGCGACATTCGAATGATGCGCTTCTGGATCGCGGGAACGGCCTCGGCGCCGAGTTCGACGCCCATGTCGCCGCGCGCCACCATCACGGCGTCGGCGGCGGCGAGGATCGCCGTCAGGTTCTTGACGGCCTCCGGTCGCTCGATCTTGGCGATGACCTGAACGTCACCGCCGAGTTCGGCAATCCGCTTCTTCAGTCGAACGACGTCGTCCGCCTCGCGCACGAACGACAGCGCGACGAAGTCGACGCCGGCGCGCAGGACGACTTCGAGATCGGCGAGGTCCTTCGCACTCAAGCTCTCGGCCGAGACCTTGCTGCCGGGAAGGTTGATCCCCTTGAACTGCTTCAGCAGACCTCCGTAGACGACGCGCGTGTGGATCTCCGTGCCTTCGACGCGGAGCACACGCAGTTCGATGATCCCGTCGTCGAGGAGCACGCGCTCGCCGGTGCGCACGTCCTTCGCCAATCGCGGATACCCGGTCCCGATCCGCGTCGTCTGACCAGCCTCCGCAGCCTGGCCGACGACGTCGGGCTTCGTCGAGATCACGAGGTCCTCGCCACGCTTCAACCAGATCGGCTCGGCGTTGAGGAACGGCCCGACGCGAATCTTCGGCCCCTGCAGGTCGACGAGGATGCCGATGCTGACCTTCAATTGGCGCTGCACGCGGCGGATCGCATGGATGTCGCGCGTCAGCATCTTCGCGTCGCTGTGCGCGGCGTTGAGTCGGAACACGTCGACGCCAGCGCGAACCAGGTCGAGGATCGTCCGCTCGTCGCGCGACGCGGGTCCCAGGGTGGCGACGATCTTCGTGCGAGGGTGGTGCAGCATGCGAACGTGGCGCAGCGCGGCTGTGGACCGCTTCGGGGAGCGGCGCATCATGCCGCGCGTCCGCGTCACCTCAACGGCGGCAACGCGTGAATCTCGACACACGCACGCCAGCGCGCGCGTCGCTGCACGGATGCGAAACCGAGTTCGTCGTAGTCGTCAGAACGTCGTGCGAGCGTTCTTCCACCAGTCCTGCCAGCGACGTTGACCTGCGAGTCGATCGTCGCGATTGGCATCCGGCTCGTAGGCGAACTTCTGTCCGGTCACGTTCTTCAGCGCGACGAACGCCGCGAGACGCACGATGCTCTCTGGATCGGCGAGCGCGTCGATCAGCGTGTCGACGGTCTCGACCTTTCGAAATGCCGCGAGCCCATCGACCGTCAAGCGACGCACGAACGGGTCGCCGTCCTTGACGGCGCGGAGCAGCGCCGGGAGGACGAGTGGGTGCTTCGACTGGACGAGCTTGTCGACGGCTTCGAACCGAGTCCCCGGATCGCTGTCGTCGAGACGCGCGACCTGGTGCGCGAGCTCGGGCGGAAGTTGCGGCTCGCTGCTCGGCGTCGGTGCAGGGATCGCCCCGTCGTCGATCGCAGGGGTCGGCGCACGCGGTTCGGCCGGAGCTGCGACCCGCGGTGTGGCCTTCCACTCTGCGAGGTCTCCCGCCAAGCGCTGCACCTCGGCGTCGAGACGATCGAAGCGCGCCGCGTGTCCAGCGGTCGCCTGCTTCAGTTCGGCGACGGTGCCAGCCACCGCGTCGATCCCGCGGCCGAGGCCACGCAATGGTTCGTCGAGCGCCTCGACGGCCGAACGCGCACTTCCCTGCGCGACGCCGATCTCCCGCGTCAGCGGATCGAGATCGGCCCGCGTCGGCGTCGCTTCGAGGCGACGTTCGAGCATCCCCATCCGATCGGTCTGCGATCGCAGCGAGTCGACGAGTCCGGCGACGTCACCGCGTGTCCGACCGAGTTCGTCCGACAGTCGCCAGTCGAGGAAGACGGCGGCGCCGGCCACTGCGACCAACAACGCGACAGCGGCTCCGAGTTGCGAGCGGCCGCTGGCGCCGGGCGGCGGCGTCGGGCCTTGCACGACGTCGACGCAGCACGCGCCGAGGATCTTGCCGTGCAGTCGCCGGGCTCGTCCGGACGCGAGGTCCGACTCGGGCACCGACGTGTTGCACAGGTCGCAGAAGAAGACTTCGAGTTGCGCTTCGTCCATGGCATGCCCCACGGCGGAGTTGTAGTCCGTGGAGGATGCCGGGAAACCGGGCGCGCGAGGAATCTCCGCGGCGCCGCGCGCCGCCGGTGCGCGTCCCGCGTTGCGATCAGCGCGCCGCGACGCCCTTCGCTTCGGCCTTCAGCGCGTCGACCTTGTCGAGCAGCTCCCACCGGAAGCCGTCGCCCGAACGGCCGAAGTGGCCGTATCGCGCAGTCGGCCGGTAGATCGGCCGCTTCAACTGAAGGTGCGAGATGATCCGCGCCGGACGCAGGTCGAACACCTTGCGGACGATCCGCGTCAGATCGGCCTCCGGCACCTTGCCCGTGCCGAACGTGTCACAACGAATGCTGACCGGTTCGGCGACGCCGATCGCGTAGGCGACCTGCACTTCGCAGCGATCGGCGAGGCCGGCTGCGACGACGTTCTTCGCGACCCATCGTGCGGCGTAGGCGGCCGAACGGTCGACCTTGCTCGGGTCCTTGCCCGAGAACGCGCCACCACCGTGACGGCCCATTCCGCCGTACGTGTCGACGATGATCTTGCGGCCGGTCAGACCGGCGTCGGCCTTCGGGCCACCTTCGACGAAGCGACCGGTCGGATTCAGGAACCAACGCGTTTCCTTGTCGAGCATCTTCGCCGGCAACACCGCCTCGGCCGAGCTGCGCAGCGCGGCCTTCAGCGTCTTGTCGTCGACGTCGGCCGAGTGCTGGTGCGAGATGACGACGGTGTGGATGCGGATCGGATTGCCGGACGCGTCGTACTCGACGGTCAACTGCGACTTCGCGTCCGGGCGCAGGAACTTCGTCTTGCCGCTCTTCCGCTCGGCGGCCAGCGCTTCGAGCATTCGGTGCGAGTAGTGGATCGGGAACGGCATCAGCGACTCGGTCTCGCGGCACGCGTAGCCGAACATCATCCCCTGATCGCCGGCGCCCTGTTCCTTGCTCTGCGAGGTCGACTCGTCGACGCCAAGCGCGATGTCCGGCGACTGCGTGCCGATCGCCGTCAGAACGGCGCACGAGTTCGCGTCGAAACCGATGCTCGGGTCGTCGTAGCCGATCTCCTTGACCACGTCGCGAACGACGTCCTGGTAGTTGATCTGCGCTTTCGTCGTGATCTCGCCGGTCACGACGACGAGTCCGCGGGAGACGAGCGTCTCGCAAGCGACACGTGACTCCGGATCCTGCGCGAAGATTGCGTCGAGGATGCCGTCGGAAATCTGGTCGCAGACCTTGTCGGGGTGACCTTCGCTGACGGACTCACTGGTGAAGAGTCTGAGTTCCTCGGCCATGGATCTTCCTGATGGGACGTGTGCTGCTGAACGTGGAGGGCTGTGCGATTCGTCGGCGTCGACGGGAGACACCGTTCGTTGGGGCGGAGGAGGCTACCGCGGCCGCAGACTCGTCGCCACGATCGTTCTCGGGGTGCGGTTACCGATCTGATCGGAGCCGCTAGTGGTCGGCCGCGTGAGAACGACGGCACGAACAGGGGATCGGAACGACGATGACGCCGGCCGGATGCGGACGGCGGGGCGTGTCGCGTCGCCCCGCAGCACGCATCGCCGCAGCGTCGATCGGATGTCGTTCGTCCTCGCGATCGTCTCGGTCGCGACGCTGCTCACGCTCCTGTTCGCGGCCTGACGGTCGGATCGACGCGGACCTGGGCTGCGACGACCCCTGCCAGCAGCGGACGCAGCGCCTGCAGGGTGCGCTCGGTCGCGCCTTGGTTGCAGCGGATCACGGCGACGGCGCGATCGCCCAGCGCTCGACGCCGATCGCCGTCGCGCAGCAGATCGGCGAGGCACGTCTGCAACTGGTCGACGTCGCGAACTTGGCAGACGGCGTCACCGGCGATCAGCAGGCGTACGTCGGTGCGGAAGTTGTTGGTGTGCGGCCCGAACACGACGGCCTTCCCGAGCGCCGCGGGCTCGAGCATGTTCTGGCCGCCGTGCGCGACCAGACTGCCGCCGACGAAGGCGACGTCGCACGCACCGTAGAACGTCTCGAGCTGACCGATCGTGTCGACGACGAGAACGTCGTCCGTGCGAAGTGCGGTTCGACCTTGCTGCGTCTCGCTCCAGCGGACCGTGCTGTGTCCGGCGCGGGTCAGCGCTTCGACGATCGTCGGCGTTCGCTCGGGGTGCCGAGGCGCGACGACGAGGCGAAGCGCCGGCACCGTGGCTGCCTTCAGCCGCCTCACGAGGTCGGCGAGACGCAGCTCTTCGTCGTCGTGGGTCGAGCCTGCGACGACGACCGGCTGCCCATCCGGCGACAGCCAGCGTCGGAGTTCGACGGTCTCCCACGCGGGGTCGCGCAACGCGACGCTGTCGTACTTCATGTTGCCGGTCACCTCGATCCGCGCACCGTCGACGCCGAGGTCGAGCAGGCGGCGCCGATACGACGCGTCCTGGACACAGTAGACCTGGATGCGATCGAACTGCGGGAGCAGTCCGCGCAAGCGTCGATAGCCGCGAAAGCTCTTCTCCGACATCCGACCGTTGATGACGGCGACCGGGATCCCACGTCGCGCGGCGACTTCGAGGAAGTTCGGCCAGATCTCGAGTTCCATCAGCAGCACGCACGCCGGACGGATGCGGCGCAACGCGCGACCGGGGAACGGCCCGAAGTCCAGCGGATAGAAGACGACGGTCAGATCCGGATGCAGCTTCCGCGCGAGCGCGTGTCCCGCAGGCGTCGTCGACGACAGGACGAGTCGAAGGTCGGGCCGTTCGGCGCGGAGCCGCGCGATCAACGTCCCAGCCGCTTTGACCTCGCCGACCGACACGCCGTGGATCCACACGACCGGTGACGCCGAGTCGAGGATCGGCATCGCCCCCATTCGTTCGCGGATGCCGGTCCGATAGCGCGGGTCGAACGCGAGGCGCCACAGCAGCACCGGCGCGTAGATCAGGAATGCGAGCCCGAAGAGGACGTGGTAGACGCCCATCGTCAGTGCGCTGCGAATCCCGGAGACGCGGGCGGCGGGGCGATCGTTCATCGCGTGGGCCGACCGGCGCGGGACTGCGACGGGGCGCCCCTCGAGCACCGTCTCGGGGCGCACGGAATCGCGGCGCCTGCGGGCCGTCGCGCCCCGCCATGGTGCGCGATGGCGGGGTGCAGAGGTTTCGTTGCGTCAGCCAAAGGTTGGCGAGCAGCACTTCTTGTATTTGACGCCCGATCCGCACGGACACGGGTCGTTGCGTCCCGGCGCTTTCGCACCCGACGCCGGCGCTGCCGGTTTCGCGGCGGCACCCGACGCACCATTCGTCGGCGTCGGCGCCGACCCGCTCCGCGTCAGGGGCTGTGCCTGTCGCGCCGACGCGGGGGTCGCCGTTCCCGATGGACGTTCGGCAGGATCCGCCGCCGCAGCCCCACCTTCGCCCGACGCCGGCTCCGGGGCCGGGATCGCTTCGAGCTGCGGGCCACCGGGCCCGGGCTTCAAGCGAACTTGCACCGGCTTCCCGGCAGCGATCGCCGCCATGACTTCGGGGGGCAACTGCCCTGCGGCGAGCATCGACTCGAACATCGCCTTCGCCGTCGCGGCGTCCGGCGGTGCGACTCGTCGCGGCGGCGGTGGCGGCGGCGGCTGTTCGACGGCGGCGCGCTGCAGCTCGAGCTTGAACAGCAGGTCGGTCACGTGCTCCGCGATCGAGGTCTTCAACATCTCGAACTTCGCGTAGCCCTCCTTCTTGTACTCGTTCTTCGGATCCATCTGCGCGTAGCTGCGCAGACCGATGCCGGACTTCAGAACGTCCATCGCGTGCAAGTGGTCCTTCCACTTCGCGTCGATCGTGTCGAGCAGCAGGAAGCGCTGCACGGCTTGCCAGTCCTCGCGTCCGTGCGATTCCTCGCGCCGCGTGTGCAGCCGCTTGATCCGATCCATCAGGAAGTCGAACAGCCGCGTGCGGTCCTGTTGCTCGAGACCGTCGAGATCGATGTCCGGTCCGGTCTTGTGCGTGATCCACTTCCGCAGTTCGGCGTAGTCGACCGACTTGTCGCGCTCACCGGCGAACTGATCGACGGCGGCGTCGAGCACTTGCTCGAACATGCCGAACGCCTTCGCCTCGATGTTGCGACCCTCCAGGACCTCTTGGCGCTGCTCGTAGATGAACTTGCGCTGCTTGTCCATGACCTCGTCGTACTCGATCAGGTTGCGACGCACGTCGAAGTTGCGCGCCTCGACCTTCTTCTGCGCACGCGCGATCCCGCGCGAGACCATGCCGCTCTCGATGCGCTCGCCCTTCTTCAAGCCGAGGCGCTCCATCATCACCTTCACCCAGTCGCGGGCGAAGATGCGCATCAGGTCGTCGTCGAAGCACAGGAAGAACTTCGTCTCGCCCGGATCGCCCTGACGCGCGCAACGTCCGCGCAACTGATTGTCGATGCGGCGCGCCTCGTGGCGTTCGGTGCCGATGACGAACAATCCGCCGAGCGCGAGGATCTCCTCGCGCTCACGCTTCGACTGCTGCTTGAGTTCCTCGAGGCGCTGCTTCGCCTCCGGCGTCTCGAGGTCGGCGTTCCGCTGCGCCGCCGCCTCCCGACGCCAGAGCAGTTCCGGATTGCCGCCGAGGACGATGTCGGTGCCGCGACCCGCCATGTTCGTCGCGACCGTCACCATGTTCTTGCGGCCGGCCTGCGCGACGATCTCGGCCTCGCGCGCGTGCTGCTTCGCGTTCAGCACGCTGTGCGGGACCTCGGCCTTCGTCAGTTCGGCCGACAACCGCTCCGACTTCGCGATCGACGTCGTGCCGAGAAGGATCGGTCGACCGAGAGCGTGCGCGGCGCGGATCTCCTCGACGATCGCTTCGATCTTGCTCTCGGCGTCGAGGTAGATCTGGTCCTCGTGATCCTTGCGAACCATCGGTCGGTTCGTCGGAATGGACACGACGTCGAGGTCGTAGATCCGGCCGAACTCGGCGGCTTCCGTCATCGCCGTTCCGGTCATCCCGGCGAGCTTGTCGAACATCCGGAAGTAGTTCTGCAGCGTGATCGTGGCGAGCGTCTGCGATTCCTCGCGCGGCGGAATGCCTTCCTTGGCCTCGACAGCTTGGTGCAGCCCGTCGCTCCAACGGCGGCCCGGCATCAGTCGTCCGGTGAACTCGTCGACGATGATGACCTCGGTGTCGCCACTCTGCGGGTTCTGCGCGACGACGTAGTCCTTGTCGCGTTGATAGATGTTGTGCGCACGCAGCGACTGCTCGATGTGGTGCGGCCAGTCCATGTGCTGCGGGTCGTGATAGAAGCTCTCGACGCCGGCCAATTGCTGCGCCCGCTCGATGCCGGCCTCGTTCAGCAGGACGTTGCGCTCCTTCAGTTTGATCTCGAAGTGCTCGGTCTCGTGCAACTGGCGCGCGATGCGGTCGGAGAGCATGTACTTCTCCGATCTCCCCTCCGGAGCGCCCGAGATGATCAGCGGCGTCCGCGCTTCGTCGATCAGGATCGAGTCGACCTCGTCGACGATCGCGAAGTTCAGTCGCTTCTGAACCTGATCCTCCGCGCGCCACTTCATGT